>JAJDAI010000416.1 GCA_029261955.1 Deltaproteobacteria bacterium
GAGGAGGAGATGGAGGCCCGCTTCCAGTGGGCCGGCCTCGTCTTCATCCTGCTCGTCTTCCTGTTCGCGACCTTCAACGACGTCGGCCGCATCTTCGACTTCTGATTGCGTCGGTCGGTGTCCCTGGCCTCGGCTCGGTGAGGACCGGCGTGCCCTCGCACGGACGAGGACGATGGCGGGGTCGCTCCCCCGGCGAGGACGAGGACACCGCGAGGGCGCGCCTGGACCGGCGAGGCGGGGTCAGGGGCACCGACCGCCGCAATGAGGGCCGCGCGCCCCCAGAGCGAACTCAGGCTGCGTGCTGCTGGCGCTGCGCCTCCCGGCGGGCCTGAAGCTTGACGCGGTAGCTGCGCGCATCGTGGCCGCCGTGGCGGCAGGCGCGGCAGGCGCCGTGGTGGCTGGTGACGACGACCGAGCAGTTGCAGTCGCTGCAGCGGCAGGGGTGCTCGGAGCTGAAGGGCAGGCGGTTGTTGCTCATGTCCAGAGGCTAGGACTGGCCCGGGACGATTTTCGTCCCGCCTAGGATCCGCGGCCTCGAAGGCAAGGCCCTCCGCCCCCGCGCGTAGGCCTCTGTGGAACAATCCCGCTCCTGGAGGAACCTCAGTGGCCGCCGACGACGCACCGACCCTGCCCGACTGGGCCGAGACCCTCAAGCAGCGCTACGTATCGGGCGCCAGCAGCCTGTTCGTCCTGCACGGCAACGTGCACGACCTCGTGCCCTGGAAGGGGGACTGGGTCCCGCTGAAGCGCTTCCTGGCGGAGATGCTCAGCCGCACCAAGGACGTGGTGCTGTTCTACGACGTCGCCTCGGGCCTCAGCTACGCCGACAAGGCGATGGAGGAGCCCTTCCACACCAGCGTCAACGCACGTCGCCTCATCGAGGGGGGGCCCCAGCTTCCCGCGGCGATCCCGCGGGACGCCTACCGGCTGTTCCCCTGGATCGAGACCTTCCTACGCGACCCCAACGCGCACGGTGCCCTGGTGGTCGAGTACGCCGAGACGGTCGTGCCCGACGGTGACCTCTCCTTCATGGGGGAGGGGGACCGGGCCCTGCGCGTCACGCTGCAGCGTTGGTCGCACGATCCGGGCGTGCTCGCGACCGACAACCTCATCATCCTGATCACGGAGAACTTCGCGGACCTCGACCGCGACGTGCGCTCCGCGCCCCGCGTGGCGACCATCGAGATCCCGATGCCCGACGAGGCCACCCGGGTCGCCTACCTGGAGCACGCGATCGAGCGCGACGGCAGCGTCGGCATGAAGGCCGAGCGGGTGGCCGCGACCACCGCGGGCCTGTCGGCCTTCCAGCTGGACGACATGCTGCGCGAGGTCCGGGCAGATTCCGGCAAGCTGACCCGGGAGCGCATCCTGGACATCAAGCGGCGCGCCATCGAGCAGGAGTGCTTCGGGCTCGTCGAGTTCCTGGACAGCAAGCACGACTTCTCGGTCGTCGGCGGCATGGAGCAGGTGAAGGGGGCGCTCAAGCGCGTCGTGGACTCCATCCAGCGAGGCGACCCGGACCGCGTGCCCATGGGCATCCTCATCGTGGGCCCGATGGGCACCGGCAAGTCCTTCATGATGGAGGCCTTCGCCAACGAGGTCGGCATGACGGCCTTGAAGTTCAAGAACTTCCGGGACAAGTGGGTCGGCTCGACGGAGGGCAACCTCGAGAAGATCCTCAACATCGTCAAGGCGCTCGGCAACGTCATGGTGGTCATCGACGAGGGCGACCGAAGCATCGGCGGAGGGGCCGGCAGCGGCGGCGACGGCGGAGTGGACTCGCGCGTGATGGCGCGGCTCAAGGAGTTCATGTCGGACACCGCGCACCGCGGCTCCATCCTCTTCGTGATGATGACGAACCGGCCCGACAAGCTGGACGCCGACATGAAGCGGCCCGGCCGCTTCGACCTCAAGCTGCCCTTCTTCCCGCCGCAGTCGGAGTTCGAGCGCACGGCGATCACCAAGGCGCTGTTCCGCAAGAACAAGATCAAGCACCGCATCCAGGACTACTCGGCGCTGTCGGCGGAGCTGGTCGGTCTGACCGGCGCCGAGATCGAGGCCATCCTGCTCCAGTCCATGAACTGGTGCGAGGATCGGGGCGCGAGCCAGGTCACGGACGAGGACGTGCTCGCCGCCGTTCACGACTTCATTCCGAGCCGCGACGAAGCGATGATGCGGTACATGGAGCTGCTCGCGGTCTTCGAGTGCAGCTCGCGGCGCTTGCTGCCCGAGCGCTACGCCTCCATGGATACGAGCGAGCTCAACTTCGAGTTGCGCGCCCAGCAGGGGCGGCTGCTCAAGCCCTGAGAACGGGGCTCCGTGCAGCGAATTCGAGGGGACTCTGGGGGAGCAAGCCGGAGCGATCGTCGCCCGATCGTGGGGGAGCTTCCCGGGATCGAAGCAACAAACGGTCGGAATGCCTTGACCGCTCCGCCTCGATCCACATAATGCGCCCTCGCTCCGGGCCCTCCGGTCTGGATTTCATGGGAGATCGCTTCGATGTACGCCGTCATCCAGGCCGGTGGCCGCCAGTACAAGGTGTCCGAAGGCGACATCATCAACGTGGACTTCTTCGAAGCCCCCCTCGGTGCCTCGGTCACGTTTGACCAGGTGCTGCTGAGTGGCGGCGAAGCGACGAAGATCGGCGTGCCCCTCGTTGAGGGCGCCACGGTCGTCGGTGAAGTGACCGAGCAGGGCCGTGGCCCGAAGCTCCTGATCTTCAAGAAGCGCCGCCGTCATGCAAACAGCCAGAGCCTGCGTGGTTTCCGTGCGAAGACCACCACGGTCCGCATCGACACGATCAACGGCTGAACCGGGAGCAGAGAGATGGCTCATAAAAAGGGACAGGGTTCCACCCGGAACGGTCGTGACTCGATCGGCAAGCGCCTCGGCGTGAAGCGGTTCGATGGTCAGGTCGTGACGGCGGGCAACATTCTGGTGCGCCAGCGTGGCACCACCTTCCACCCCGGCAAGGGGGTCGGCTGCGGCAGCGATTACACGCTGTTCGCGTTGGTCGACGGCGAGGTCAAGTTCGGCCGCGACAAGTTCGGTCGCAAGACCGTCAACGTCGCCATCGCCGAGGCCTGATCGCCTCGAAAGGTTCCGGTATGGCCTCCCCAGGAGGCTACCGATTCATCGACGAAGTCTGCATCACCGCAACCTCCGGAGACGGGGGCCATGGTGCGCGGACTTTTCGTCGTGAGAAGTTCGTGCCCCAAGGTGGGCCCGACGGTGGCGACGGTGGACGCGGCGGGCACGTGGTGCTCGAAGCGGACCCGAATCAGAACACGCTCCAGTCCCTGCGCTACACCCGCTTCGTCAAGGCGAAGCGCGGCGGCAACGGCGATGGCAGCCAGAAGAACGGCCGGTCCGGCGCGGACCGGATCGTCCCGGTGCCCGTGGGCACCCTGGTCAAGGACGCGAAGACCGGGGAGCTCCTGGTCGACCTGAGCGAGCCGGGCCAGCGCGAGATCGTCTGCGCGGGCGGCAAGGGTGGGCGTGGAAACGTGCACTTCAAGACGTCGCGCAACCGGGCTCCGGAGCAGGCCGAGGACGGCCAGCGGGGCGAGGAGCGCGAGTTCCTGCTGGAGCTGAAGCTGCTGGCCGACGTCGGCCTGCTGGGCTTTCCCAACGCCGGCAAGTCGACGCTCATCTCGCGGCTCAGCGGGGCGAAGCCCAAGGTCGCCGCGTACCCCTTCACCACGCTGGAGCCGAAGCTCGGCGTCGTCTCGGTGCCGGGGCAGTACCGCACCTTCGTCATGGCCGACATCCCGGGGCTCATCGAAGGCGCCGCGGATGGCGCGGGCCTGGGGCACCAGTTCCTCCGCCACGTCGAGCGCTGCTCGGCGCTGCTGCACCTGCTGTCGCTCGATCCCATCGAGGAGCAGGTGAGCGGAGAGCTCGGCGAGCGCTTTGCTAAGATCAACACCGAGCTTGAGCGATACGACCCGGAATTGGCCCGGCGACCCCAGCTGGTGCTCCTCAGCAAGGCGGACCTTGCTGACCCCGCTGTCGTGGCCGAAGCGCGAGCGTACTTCGAGGGCCTCGGCCTCGAAGTGCTCTCTGCCAGCGCTGTCACCGGCGCGGGGCTGAAAGACCTCGTGTACGCGCTCGCCAACGTCATCGACCGGCAGGGGGACGAGCCCTGATCTCCCGGCTGCAGACCGCGCTGGCCTTCGTCCTCGCTTCAGGCGCGGTCGCCGGCTGCGGCAGCGAGGCGCCTGCGCCCCCGGTGATCGAGGCGGCCGCCCCCGAAGCTCAGCTGGAGGTTCCGCCGCCGACCTCGCCGGGCACGCTGCGCGCGCTCGGCCCCCACTTGTGGGAGGCGACCTTCGAGCGCGAGGGGCCGTCCACGGGGCGCTTTGCGGCGACGCAGCAGGTCTCGCGTCTGGTCTGGAACGACCTCGACGTCTACCGCTACGAGGAGATCGCGAACGGGCAGATGCTGCGTGAGGAGCGCCGCATCGACCGCGACGTGTTCCGGCGGCAGTCGGTGACGGCGCCCTGGCTCAAGACGCGGGACGTGGCCGGCAATTCGATGATCCTCCAGCGCACGCTGAGGCTCTGGAACCAGGCCCTGAACGCCTTCGGCACCCAGGCGGTCTACGAGCGCCTGGAGGACAGCCTCATCGAGGGCCGCCCGGTGCGCGTGTACCGGCTTCGGCTGGGTCCCCTGGCCGCGCCGACGGCGGCGCTGCCCCTGACCCCGGAGCAGGCGGCGGATCGCCAGAGCCTGGTCGCGGAGCCCCTGTCGCTGGAGGGCCTCGTCTACGTGGACGAGGAGACCGGCAACCGCCTGCTGGCCGAGGTGGAGGGCATCTTCGTGCCGCGCCGCCCCCGGGACGCGGAAGAGATTCGGCTGATCTACCGGGAGACCCGCTCGATCACGCCCCTGCCGCCTGACATCGTTCCCCCTGAGGGGACGATCCGAGACCTGAGCCGTCCCGGTGCGCCCCGGCGCCCTCAGACGGCAGGGAAGACACCAGGATGACGGCCCTCGCTCCGCGCGCGGGGACCGCTGACAGCTCGAAGTACGCCGGCGTGACCGGCGGAGGATCCCGGCTGCGGGGGATCCGAGGAGTGAGACCATCGACACCTTGAAGATCGCGTTGATCCTGGCGGATGCAGCCATGGACACGAAGGCAGCGGACCCGCTGCTGCTGGACGTCCAGGAGCTCGTCTCCTACACCGACTACCTGCTCCTGCTCACCGGCACCTCGGGGCCGCACGTGAAGGCACTCGCGGACGCGTTGCTGAGGCGCGCGAAGGCCGAGGGCATCCCGGTGGTCTCGCAGGAGGGCCTGCAGACCGCGAAGTGGGCGCTGATCGACTTCGGAGATGTGGTTGCCCACATCTTCCAGCCGGCCGAGCGGGGCTACTACGACCTGGAGAGCCTCTGGGTGGAGTCCCCGCGCGTGGACATTCCGGGCGCCGAGGAGGCTCCGACCGCGCAGTTCTTCGCGTCCTAGTCGCTTGCGCATCCGCCTCGTCGCCGTCGGAAAGGTCAAGGACCAGAACCTGATGGCGCTCTGCGCCGAGTTCGCGAGGCGGCTCGGTCGCTACGCCACCGTCGAGGTGGTGGAGGTCAAGGACGCCCGCGGGCGCTCGCCGAGGGAGTGCGCCGAGCAGGAAGGCGCCCGCCTGCTCGACAAGATCGATGCCTCGGCCATCCTGCTCGACGAGCACGGGCGGGAGCGAACCAGCGAGCAGCTGGCGCACTGGATCCAGAAGAAGACAGACGAAGGCCAGCGCGAGCTCACCTTCGTGGTGGGTGGGGCCTGGGGGCTCAGCGACGCGGTGCTGGAACGCTGTCCGCAGCGCCTGCGCCTCAGCTCGATGACCCTGACCCACGAGATGACGCGCATGCTCCTGCTGGAGCAGCTTTACCGGGCCTGCACGATCCTTCGGGGTGCCCCCTACCACCACGGTGATCGACCTCGCTGAGCAGATCCCCTCTGGCGCGGGTTAAGCTCGTTCACATGGCGGAGTCGTGGGGAGCGCGAATCGGGAATTCGGTGCTGGGCCTGTTCGTTCCAGAGTCTTGCGCGTCCTGCGCGGGCTCGGTGCGAAAGGGCCAGGGCGGCAAGCTCTGCGCGAGCTGCACGGCGGCCATCGCGCGCCTCGCTGAGCCCTGGTGCAACCTCTGCGGTGTGCCCGGAGGCGACGGGAGCATCGTGGTCCCCGGCGCGCGCTGCGGCCGCTGCGGTGTGCAGAGGAGCTTTCAGACGGCGCGGGCCTACGGGGCCTTCGACGGGTTGCTGCGGGAGCTCATCCGCCGCCTCAAGTACAGCGGAGATCGCAAGCTGGCCGAGCCGCTGGGCAACCTGCTGATGGAGGCGG
>JAJDAI010000417.1 GCA_029261955.1 Deltaproteobacteria bacterium
AAGTCGTCGACACACCAGGCGACGGTGGGGCCCGTGGGCAGCGCGAGGTCCACGGCGGTCGGCACCGTCACGACGCAACGGGGGTCTCGGATCCCGGCCTCCGCGACCGCGCGGTGCACGGCCCGACGTGCGGCGATCAGCAAGGGCCCGCGGGGGGCCCAGGGGAGCATCGGCGCCACGACGCGGGTCATGCCCGGCGGCAGCGGAGCCCACCAGGACGCCGTGGGGCGGCCGGTCCAGCTGCGCAGCTTCTCGACGGATCGCTTCACGTCGCGGGGCGAGAACGACGGATCCCGCAGGCCCGCGGTCTCCACCCAGATGACGGGGTGGTCGGCCGCGACGCGTGCGAAGAGGTGCTGGGGGGCACTCGGGTGACGCCCCCAGTCGTCCGAGAAGACGACGAAGCCCAGGTCGGCCATCACCCGAGCCTAGCCCAGGTGAGTAGGATTCCCCCGTGCGCCCCCTCCTCGTTGCCGGTCCCTGCGCCATCGAAGACCCCGAGATGACCGAGGAGGTCGTCGCCGGGCTGGCCCCGCTCGCCCGGGAGCTGGGCTTCGACTTCGTGTTCAAGGCGTCCTTCGACAAGGCGAACCGCAGCAGCGGGCGCAGCTTTCGGGGGGTCGGCCTGGAGCCGGGGCTGGCCCTGCTGGAGGAGCTGAAACAGCGCCACGGCGTGCGCGTGCTGACGGACGTGCACGAGCCCGCCCAGGCCGCGGTGGCGGCGCAGGTGGTGGACGTGCTCCAGATTCCGGCCTTCCTCTGCCGCCAGACCGATCTGCTCAGCGCCGCCGCCGCGACCGGGCGGCCGGTCAACCTGAAGAAGGGCCAGTTCCTGGCTCCCTGGCTCGCCGGCCCCGCGGTGCAGAAGCTGCGGGACGCGGGCGCCTCGGAGGTCTGGCTGACGGAGCGGGGCACGTCCTTCGGGCACGGCGACCTCGTGGTGGACTTCCGCGGGCTGCCGGTCATGCAGGCGACGGGCTGCCCCGTGCTCTTCGACGCCTCGCACTCGGCCCAGCGGCCGGGCGCGCGCGGCGACTCCAGCGGCGGCGACCGGGCCATCATCCCCGTGCTCGCGGACGCAGCGGCCGGGGCCGGCTTCGACGGGCTCTACCTGGAGGTCCACCCGGAGCCCAGCCGCGCGAAGAGCGACGCCGACACCCAGTGGCCCCTGGAGCAGGTGAGGCCGCTGCTCGAACGATTCGCCATGCTGTGGCGGTGCCGGCGCACGCTGCCGCCCCTGGAGACCTGATGCGCACCCTGCTGCTCTGCAGTCGCCCCCCCTGGCCCCTGTTGGGTGGGGATCGGATCCGGACCTGGCACCTCGCGAAGGCGCTGAGCGAACTGGGCCGGGTCGGTGTCGTCGCGACCCACTCGCCCTTCGAGTCGGCGGGGGACATCGCCGACGCGCTGCCCTTCGTCGAGCCGATCACCCTCGTCCCCCTGACGCTCAAGGCGCCGCTGCGCGTGCTGGGCGCGGTCTCGGACGGGTCCTGCCTGCAGGAGGCGCTCTACGACTCCCCCGACGCCCACGCGGCCGTGGCGGCGACCATCCGGCGCTTCGAGCCCGACCTGATCGTCGCCCACCTGATCCGCACGGTGCGCTGGGTGCCGCCGTCCAGCCCGCCCCTGCTCGTGGACGTGCAGGACGCGCTGTCGGCGCAGTACGCCGACGCCCGCTCGGTCAAAGGCTGGCGCGCCTGGGCCGTCGCGCTCGAGCGTGGGCGGATCCACCACGCGGAGGCGGGTGCCGTCGCGCGGGCGGACGCGGTGAGCTTCATCTCGAACCAGGACCGTCGCCGCGTCGCGGGCGAAGCGGGCCACGTCCTGCCGGCGGTCGTGGACCTCGACGCCTTCAGCCCGGGGGAGCCCGCGCAGCGGCCCGTCGTCGGCTTCGTGGGCAACCTGAGCACCGCCGCGAACGCCGACATGGTCTGGTTCCTGGTCAAGGACATCTGGCCGCAGGTCCTGCGGGAGCGCCCCGACGCCGAGCTTCACTTCTGCGGGGTGGGCGCGGGGCCGGCGCTGAAGCGGCTCGATCGGATCCAGGGCGTGCGCTACGTCGGGCCCATCGACGACGTGGCCGCGACGCTGCGGAGCTTCCAGCTGACGGTCTGCCCGCAGCGCTTCGGCAGCGGGGTGCAGAACAAGGTCCTGCAGTCCCTCGCCTGCGGCACCCCGGCCGTGGTCACGCCGACCGTCGCCGCGGCGCTGGATCCCGAGGCCGCGCAGGGGCTGCTCGTCGGGCAGAGCGCGACCGGCGTGGCCGAAGCGATCCTGCGCTTGCTCGGGGATGCGGAGCTGCGGGCGGGGCTGGCGGCCGGGGGGCGGAGCTTCGTCGAGCGGCACCACGCCCCCCAGGTCCTGGTGGACGCCCTCAAGGCAGCCGCCGCGGCCGCGGGGGCCGCGCTCTAGTCGGATGCGGGCTCGGCGGGCTCGGGCGGGACCGCATCGGGGCGCTCGTCCCCCAGGCGCACCCGGGTCGCCGCGACGAAGAACAGCACGCCGAAGACCAGCAGGTGGCTGCCTGCGACGGTCAGCTGCCGAACGTCCAGGAGCAGGAGCAGAGCCCCCACGACAACCGAAGGCATGGCGGCGACCGCGCCCACCGAGACCAGGGTGCGGAAGCGGGGCACGTAGAGC
>JAJDAI010000418.1 GCA_029261955.1 Deltaproteobacteria bacterium
ATCTCGGGGGTGAGGTCCGTGATCCGCAGACCCTTGATGTCGATGATGTTCACGCTGGCCGTCCTCCAGCGCAGAGCCTACTCCGGTTCGGCGTTCCGTATGGTCGGACTCCCGGGGGGTATCCTGCCGCCATGCCCCTGCCGTCCTTCTGCCCCACCTGCGGCACCCCCGTTCAGAGCACCGGCCGCTCCTCGGGGATCTGCTCCGCCGGCCACGCCGTCTACGCCAACAGCAAGCCCGCCGCGGGCGTCCTGCTCGTGCGCGGCGAGCAGGTCCTGCTGATCCGCCGGGGCGCCGAACCCCGCCTGGGGACCTGGGACATCCCGGGCGGCTTCCTGGAGGACGCGGAGCCCCCCCGCGAGGGCGCGGTCCGCGAGCTCCAGGAGGAGCTGCACCTGGCCTTGGACGCCTCGGATCTGACCCTCGTGCTGACCTCCATCAACCCCTGGCCCACGGGCGCCACGCTGGACATCGTCTACGAGGCCCCGATGCCGGACCAGGAGCCGCGCGCGGGCTCGGACTGCGCGGGGTTTGCGTGGTTCGACATCGACGATCTGCCGACGGACCTCCCGTTTGAATCGACGGGCGAGGTGCTGCGGCGGTGGAGGGCGTGGAGGGCGGAGAGGTAGACGGCAGGGGAGCGACGCGGGCGATTCCGGATCGGCGCCCCGGCCCTCACCGCCCCAGCAGAAGCGCCCGATGCGTCGCCCCCGGCCCGAGCCGCCGCAGAACCGGCCCCAGCGCCCGCCCCAGCACCCCGCCCGGCAGCAGCCGCTCGATCCGCCCGTGCACGCACACGTGCTCCTCGTAGAGCACCTGCCACCCCGCGAACAGCTGCTTCGGTTTCAGCGCCCCCCCGCCCGCGAAGTCGTGCACGGCGTCCTTGTCCCAGCAAAACACGACCCCGCCCGGCGCCAGCACGCGGGCGGCCTCTTCGACGAGGTGCTCACGCCCCGGGTGGGGCACCGACGACAGCACCGTGCAGAGCGCCAGCCAGTCCACCGACCCGTCCTCCGCCGGCAGCCGCTCGCCGTCGAAGGCCTCGAAGCCGACGGCCGGGTTGCAGGCCCGGGCCAGCTCGATGGCGCCCGGGCGCAGGTCGACGCCGCGGAGCTTCGCCGGGTCCAGGCCGAAGTCCAGGTAGACCCGCGTGCTCCGCCCCGTGCCGCAGCCGACGTCGAGCAGCCGAAGCTCGGCCGCTTCGCCCGGCACGCAGCGCAGCGCGCGCGCGATCTGCTCGTAGAGCGCGAGGCGATGCACCAGCTCGCGCTCGCTGCCCAGCGGGTTCCAGGTGTCCGTGCCCTCGGGTTCGAGCCGCCGGTACTGCTCGAGCACCCGGGCGTAGCGCGAGCCGGGGCTCACGACGCGCGTTCGAGCGCCAGCGCCGCGTCGAGCTCGCCGCAGACGAGGTCCACCTGCTCGTCGGTCAAGCCCGGGAAGAGGGGCAGGGTCAGCAGGCGTTCGGCCACCGCGTCCAGCTGCGGCAGCTCCTGCGGCCCCAGGTCGGCGTGCGCGGTCAGCCGGTGGATGGGCGGGTAGTGGATCGAGGTCTGGATCCCGGCCATGCGCAGCCGCGCCCGCACTTGGGATCGCCGCGTGCCGGCCGGCAGCACGATGGGGAAGATGTGGTGGGCCACCCGGTCGCCCGGCGCCTCCTCCGCCAGCCCGAAGTCCGGCACCCCCACCGACGAGCCCCACAGCCGGTCGCGGTAGCGGGCCACCCGCGTGTCGCGCTGGGCCAGGAAGCCGTCGAGCCGCGCCAGCTGGGCGAGCAGCAGGCTGCTGCGCACCTCGTCGATGCGGTAGTTGAAGCCGAGCCCGACGACGTCGTAGCTGTCCGCCAGGCTGTGGTGCCGCTCCAGCGTGCTGCTCGTCATGCCGTGCGAGCGCAGCAGGCGCGCACGCGACGCGAAGAGGTCGTCGTCCGTCGCGATCGCGCCGCCTTCGCCGCAGGTCATGTTCTTGTTGGTGAAGAAGCTGAAGCAGCCCGCCGCACCCCAGGTCCCGCAGGCCCGCCCGTCCTTGTGGCTGATGAGGGAGTGTGCTGAGTCCTCGACCAGCAGCAGCCCGTGCTGCTCGCAGAGCGCGGCGAGCCGGGGCAGGTCCGCCGGGTAGCCCGCGTAGTGCACGGCCAGCACGGCGCGGGTGCGCGGTGTGATCCGAGCGGCGACGTCCTCCGGATCGAGGTTCAGGTCGTCGGGGCCGACGATGTCGCAGAGCACCGGGGTCGCGCCAACGTGCCGGACCGCCGCCACGGTGGCGACGAAGGTCAGGGCAGGGCAGATGACCTCGTCGCCCGGGCCGATGCCGAGGCCGGCCAGCGCCAGGTGCAGGGCCGCGGTGCCGCTCGACACGGCCACGACGTGCCGCGCCCCCAGGGCCGAAGCGAAGGCCTCTTCGAACTGCGCGGTTCGGGGCCCCAGCGTCAGCCAGCCGTCCTGGAGCGGGGCCATCGCGGCACGCATGTCCGCCTCGTCCAGCCGGACGTCGAAGAGCGGCACCAACAGGGGGGGCAAGTCCGATTTCACCGGGGACGGAAGCTACCATTGGCCCGTCAGCTGCGTCACCTGGGGCCCGTGTTACGCTCGGCGCCGCCGCGATGGTCCCCGGAGTTGATGCCTTGAACCGAGCCCCCGTTCTCTGCGTCGCCGCGCACCCCGACGACGAGGTCCTGGGGGTCGGCGGCACGCTGGCCGCGCACGCACAGGCGGGCGCCCGGGTGGTCGTGCTCATCCTCAGCGAAGGCGAGGCCGAGAAGCTGCCCGGTACGCCCAAGAGCGACGACCGGCGGGGCTGCGCCGAGGCCGCGGCGGCCGCCCTGGGCGTCAGCGAGGTGGTCTACGCCGACCTGCCGGACCAGCGCTTCGACGCCGTGCCCTTCATCGAGGTGATCAAGCCCATCGAGGCCGTCGTCCAGCGGGTCCGCCCCGAGATCGTCTACACGCACCACCGCGGCGACGCGAACACCGACCACCAGATCGCCTTCAAGGCCACCTACGCCGCCTGCCGGCCCATCAGCTCCGTCGGCCGCTCCGTGCGCCGGCTGCTGAGCTACGAGGCCCCCTCGACCACCGAGCAGGCGCCGGGCTTTCCCGAGTACGTCTTCGTGCCCAACGTCTTCGTGGACATCACGGCCACCTGGGACGCGAAGGTGCAGGCGCTGGACGCCTACGCCAGCGAGCTGATCGCCTGGCCCCACCCCCGATCCCTCCGATACATCGAAGCGCTCGCCACCGTGCGCGGCGGGCAGGGAGGGCTGCGGATCGCAGAGGCCTTCACCCTCGTCCGCGAATCGATCGACCCGGCGAACTGAGCCACACAGGGAGCCTCCGCCCTTGACGACCCTGGCCAACTATTCCCTCGGCACGCAGCTCCACCAGGGCGCGCGGCACGACATCTTTCGCGCTCACCGCCTGGCCGACGACCAGCCCGTGGTGCTCAAGATCCTCAAGGCACAGCGCCCCTCCCCGCAGCAGATCGCGCGCTTCCGGCTGGAGTACGAGACCCTCGCAGGGCTGGACTCGGAGCGCACCGTGCGCGCGCTCGGTCTGGAGCAGAGCTCGCTCGGCCTGATGCTGGTGCAGGAGGACTTCGGCGGCGAGCCCCTCTCGGTCCTCATCCAGGACGGCGAAGCCAGCCTGCTGGAGCGCCTGGACCTCGCGATCATGAGCGTGCAGGCGCTGGGCGAGCTGCACGCGCAGGGCGTCATCCACAAGGACATCAACCCCGCCAACATCGTGCTGAACTCCGAGACGGGGCAGCTCAAGCTCATCGATCTCGGCATCGCGACCCCGCTGAGCAGCGAGAGCCCGGCCTTCTCCAACCGCAACCTGCTCGAAGGCACGCTGCGCTACATCTCGCCCGAGCAGACCGGGCGCACGCAGGCGGCGGTCGACTACCGCTCGGACTTCTACTCCCTCGGCGTCACGCTCTACGAGCTGTTCTGCGG
>JAJDAI010000419.1 GCA_029261955.1 Deltaproteobacteria bacterium
CGATCGCGTCGACCAGCCCGGCCGGATCGCCCGAGTCGGCGGACCGCCTCCTGGCGGCGTCCCGCGCGCTGCACTGGGAGCACCCGGCCCTCGCCGTGTCCATGGCGCTCGAGGCCTTTCGCTTGAGGGAGGACTTCGCCACCCGGTCCCGACTCTACGAAGCCGTCGCCGCCGGCCGCGAGCGCGCGCGCCTGCTGGGCCACGCCGGCGCCGTCGTCGCGGTGGCCTTCGACCCCTCGTCCACGAAGCTCGCCACGGGCGGGGAGGACGGGCGGGCCGCGGTCTGGGACCTGCAAGGACACCAGGAGGCGCTGTACGGCGGGCACAAGGGCCCGGTGCGCGCGCTCTGCTGGAGCTCCGAGGGGCTGCTGGCCAGCGGCGCCGACGACGGCTCGCTGCGCGTGTGGAAGGGGGAGCGTCCCCACGGCCAGGCCTGGCGGGAGGGTTCGATCCGCGCCTGCGCCTGGAGCCCGAACGGGGCGGTGCTCGCGACGGTGGGGGAGTCCGGCGCCCAGCTCTGGCGGGCCAACGGCGATCTCGCGATGGAGCTGCCCCTCTCGGGCCCCGCTTCGGCCCTCGCCTGGGCCCCGGACGGCGTGCTCGCGGTGGGCAGCGAGCGGGGACGCATCGGCCTCTTCTCGGCGGCGGGCGAGCTCCTGGTCGAGCTGTCCGGGCACGGCGCGGGCGTGTCGGCCCTGCGCTGGTTCCCCGACGGGCAGCGGCTCGCCTCCGCCTCCTGGTACGGCAGCGCCGCCGTCTGGGACCGCGCCGGGGAGCAGCTCGCGAGCTACGCCGGCCACGAGGCCTCGATCCTCGACGTCGACGTGCGCGGGGACGGGAAGCGGCTGCTGTCGGGCGGCGCCGACGCGACGGCCCGCACCTGGGCCCCCGACGGCACGGAGCGCTCCGTCTTCGAAGGCCACGACGGGCCCGTGCGCTTCGCCCGCTGGAGCCCCGACGGCAGCCAGGCCATCACGTCCAGCGACGACGGCAGCCTGCGGCTCTGGACCTCCACCGGCGAGGCCATCACCGAGCTGGGCGGGCACGACGGCGACGTGGCGGCGGTGGCCTGGAGTGCCGACGGTCGCTGGATCGCCTCGGGAAGCCAGGACCGCAGCGCCCGCATCTGGAGCGCCCGCTCGGAGGGCGCGACGCAGCTGCGCGGGCACGACGCGGCGCTCGTGGGCGGGGCCTTCGGGCCCGAGGGGGAGAGCGTGATCACCGCATCCCGCGACGCCTCGGCCGTGCGCTGGTCGCTGGACGGGACCCCGATCCGCGCCTGGCGCGACTTCGCGGGCAGCCTGCGTTCGGCGTCGCTGGATCCGGCCGGCGAGCGCTTGCTCGCGCTGCCCCAGTCCGTGGGGGCGACGGTCGTCGGGGAGCAGACCGTCGTGCTCGAGGGCGGCCCGGCCGAGGTGCTGAGCGCCACCTGGAGCCCCGAGGGAGACCGGATCGCCACCACGGCGCGGGATGGCTCCGTGCGGCTGTACGGGCGCGACGGCACGCCGGGTCCGTCCCTCGCGGGTCACAGCGACGCGGTGCTCTTCGCGTCCTGGAGCCCGGACGGCGCCCGCCTCGTGACCGGGGGCTCCGACGACACGGCACGCATCTGGGCCACCGAGGACGGCGCGCCGGTCGCGACGGTGCCCGGGCACGACGAGTGGGTGCTGTTCGGGAGCTGGAGCCCCGACGGAGGCCGCGTGCTCACCGGCGGACGCGAGGGCCGAGCGCTCATCACGGGCCAGGACGGCGCCGCAGTGGCCGCCCTGGAGGGCCACATCGAGCAGGTCCTCTGCGGCGCCTGGAGCCCGGACGGGACGCGGGTCGTGACCGGCGGCGCGGACGGCAGCGCGCGCATCTGGTCCAGCACCGGCTCGCTCGTCGCGACCCTGGCCGGGCACCGCGACTGGGTGCGCTCGGTCGCCTGGAGCCCCGACGGCGACCGGATCGTGACCGGCTCGGCGGACGGCGAGGCCCGGCTCTGGGATGCCGTGGGCACGCCCCTGGCGGTGGTGCGCGGCCACCGGGCGGGGATCGTGGCCGTCGATTGGCACCCGGACGGCCACCTGTTCCTGACGGTCAGCGAGGACGGGACCGCGCGGCTCTGGCCCGCCGACAGCGATCGCCTGGTGGGGATCGCGGATCGACTGGCGCGGGTTGCGGAAACGCAGGCTGTCGTCGATCGGTGAATGGTTGTAACATCCGCATCGGCTCGCGGACCCGCAGCCGCGGCTGTGTGTGTGCGCACGACCTGTCAAGAACCTGCGCGCACCTGGTCAAAGCCCTGTCAGGGCCTGAATTTGCGCTTGCATCGGACTCGAAACTCAAGCATTCGATATGCGGCGCTGAGTCGGGGATCGACCGGCCCGTTCCTTCTGGAGACTTCATGAACCTGCGACTCCTGCTCTCCCTCCTCGCGCTCGCTGGGCTGTCCGCCTGCACCCCGAACCCCGGCGGCGGCGGTGGTGACACCGACAGCGACGGCGACGGCCTGCTCGACGACGAGGACCCGAACCCGGACAACCCGGATACGGATGGCGATGGCCTCACGGACGGCCAGGAGGTCAACGAGCTCGGCACGGACCCGGAGAACCCAGACTCGGACGGCGACGGCTACCTCGACGGCTCCGAGGTCGAGGCGGGCAGCGACCCGGCCGACGAGGACTCGGTCATCTACCAGGGCGGCTGGCCCTACAACCCGAACTCCGACGACATCGAGGACCCGGGCACCGACGGCACCGTGGACCAGGACGACATCATCGGCCGGGTCATCGGCGTCGACCAGTTTGGCGACGAGGTCGACCTCTACGACTTCGCCGGCCAGGGCAAGCCCATCATCCTCGACGTCTTCGCCGAGTGGTGTCCCCCCTGCAAGGCCACCGCGGCCTGGCTCGGCGGCGGCCAGGACCAGTATGGCCTCGAGGGCGAGTTCGGTGCCGTTCGCGCGGCGGTCAACAGCGGCGACATCTACTGGATTTCGCTCATGGAGCAGGACAACTTCGGCAACGTCGCCGACCTCGCTGCCGTGCAGCGCTGGGACCAGGCCTACCCCAACGAGCACGTGGCGGTCATCGCCGACCCGGTCATGAGCGCCTTCATGGGCCACCTGATGCAGAACGGCTTCCCGAACTTCCATGCCCTCAACGAGAACATGGAGATCGTCTACATGAACGACCGCAACACGCAGCAGCTGGACTTCCAGGCGCTGAACGTGGCGCTCTCGCTCGTCGAGTAGACCGACCCTTCGCAGATTCGGCGCAGGCCGTCGGGGTTCGCCCCGGCGGCCTGCGTCGTTCTCAGGCCGTCGTGCTCAGAAGGTGCCGGCCGTGATGTTCCAGGTGAAGACCTGGTCGTCGAAGCGGCCGATGCGCTCCTTGTCGAAGGTCTTGCGGCCCTCGTTCCAGCGGTAGACGTTCAGCTCCCGCTGCCGGTCCGCGGCGACCACCAGCTCCAGCTTGCCGTCGCCGTCCAGGTCCGCCGCCGTGCAGGCGTGCTCGAAGCCACCCGACGACACGTCGAAGCGCTTGTTGGTCCAGCCGTCGGGCCCCGGCTCCAGCAGGTAGAGCCCCGCCGACATGGTCGCCGCGATGAGCTCGGTCTGGCCGTCGGCGTCGAAGTCTCCGGGCACCAGGAAGCGGGTCTGCCGGTCGGGCACGGTGGCGAGGGTCTCCTGCGTCCAACCCTGGGGCCCCGGCCGCGAGCGCGTGATGGCCACGGGCTCGGTCAGCTCGCCGTTCTCGCCCAGCTCACCCTCCCAGACGGTGAGCAACGCGTCGCCGTCGCCGAGGTCCGTGACGAGGATCTCCTTGGCGTGCCGGGACTCGGAGCGCGCGACGGTCTCCCGGGCCCAGGCGCCCTCGGTCCAGCTGATGCGATCGACCCGGCCGGGCTGGGACACCCCCTTGCGGTTGCGGCCGCTCGGCGTGACGTAGATCTCGAGGAGGCCGTCGCCGTCCACGTCGCCCAGCTCCACCTCGTGCACGAAGGTGTCGGGCTCGGGCGGCAGCTCGGTCGCGGTGCCGTCGGCTTCGACGATGACCACCACGCCCTGGTCGTGCGTCGCGATGACCAGCTCGTCCTCGCCGTCGCCGTCCACGTCGCCGATCTCGAGGTCCCGCAGCCGGTCGAACTGGCCGCCCCAGGAGCCCTCGTACAGCGTCTTGCTGGTCCAGCTTTCGCCGGCGATGGTCCAGTGCTTGAGCAGGGCGCGCTCGGCGCCGATCGTCAGGATCCCGCCCTTCCAGATCATCGCCTTGTGGAAGACGTTGGACTCGGGGTCCTCCAGCCGCGATCGGGCCCAGCCCCAGGGCACCGGCCGGAGGATCTCCAGGCGGGCGGGGGCGGGCACGGGCTTGCCGTCGGGCCCCTTCGTGAACCAGGCCTGCGCCAGCAGCACCGTCGGACCGGACTCCCCCTTCGGGAGCTCGCGCGCGAGGGCAGGCGCCGGGGTGGGCTTCGGCTCGGGCGGGGGCGGGGGCTCGGAAGCGCAGCCGGCCAGCAGCAGCGCGGACGCGAGGGCGGCGCGGCGCACTATTGGGGCGCGAAGGGCGGGACCAGGAAGAAGATCTGGACCTGATCGAGGATGGCGCTGCCGTTGCCGAAGATGGTCATCTGCAGGTTGAAGCTCTGCAGCTCGTTGGTCTCGACGACACCCGGCGGCGCGGCGGCCTGGGGGATGACGTTCCAGCAGATGGGCGTGCCGGGCACGAGGTCGATGTGCGCGTCGTCGTGGCCGTCGCCGCTGAGGTCCGTGACCGCGACGCCGTTCGAGCAGTCGGGCACCCCGTCGCCGTCCAGGTCCGTGCCGCCGTTGTCGACCTCGACGTAGTCCAGGAAGTCCGAGGCCGTCGGCGTGATCTCGCTCAGCTCCACGCTCGTGCTGATGAGCAGGTCCCCGATGATCTCGATGATCGCGTCGACGACGGGCTGCACGACGGCGGAGTCGGTGCCCGAGCGCACGAAGGGCTGGCCGAGCGCGTCCAGGCTGCCCGCCGCCACGGCGAGGTCCTCGAGGTCCTGCTGTGCTGCGCTGTCGCTGCCCGCGTTGATGCCGACGAAGTGGATTCCTTCGGCGGCGAGCGCGGCG
>JAJDAI010000420.1 GCA_029261955.1 Deltaproteobacteria bacterium
CAGGGCGAGCAGGAGGAGGAGGACCAGGAGCCGTCGAATCGAAGAGACAGACATGGCGCGCGTCCTGGCAAGGGGCGCAGGGGCGGGACAGGGAAATGTGGGCCTGCGGGGCTTCAGCCCCCCTCAAGGCCGGCCGAAACCCCGGACCAGCGCCCCCGCGAGCCTCGGGTCCTGGCTCCCCCGGCGCAGGTAGGCGTTCAGGACCTCGTCGCTCTGCGCGTCCCGGTGGGTGTTCGGTTGACCGACGTTCAGCGCGTCGCGGCGCACCGAGCCGCTCATGTAGTGCAGGAAGACCATCGTGCCGCTGGCCCGCACCTCGGCGACGAGGCCGACGTGCGTCACGTCGTCGTCGCGCAGCCCGTTGCGGTTCCGGTCGGTCGTGTTGTCGAAGAAGACGAGGTCCCCGGGCTGCACGGCGGACTCCACCACGAGCTGCCCCCGCGCCTCCAGGCCCAGCCACATGGCCCAGGCGCGGCGCTGATCGCCCGTCGCCACCTCGTCCAGATCGAGCCCACCCGCGGCGTAGCAGGCCTGCACGAAGCCCGAGCAGTCGCTGCGCCAGCTCTGGCCGTCCGCCTCGACCCGCCGGGCTCCGTCCAGGGACTCGGCGCGGGCGATCACGTCCTGCAGCCAGGCGCGCTCGGCCTCCAGGACCGGCTCCTGTGCGGGCGGCGCCTCGAACCTGGGCTCCGGCGCGTCCGCGACCGGGACGGGCGGCGGCAGCGTGCGCGGGGTGGCGCAGCCCGCCAGCAGCAGGGCCAGGACCGCGGCTCTCACTCCTCCTCCCGCTCCAGCCGGGGCAAGGGGCCGGCGGGCGGGCCCGGTGGCAGCGATCGCTCGAAGGCCTCGAAGCCCAGGGCGACGCCCTCGCGGCAGGCCACGTCGCCCCGGTCCTCGAGCTCGCGGTAGCGGTCGCAGAGGCGGTCCGCGAAGGCCCGGTCCTCGTACATGTAGGACAGCGCGTAGCCGGCGCCCCGGACGATGCTCCGCCGCAGCTCCCCGGGGTAGGACTCCGCCGGGAACAGGAACTGGAGCTTCTCGGGCGCGAAGGTGTAGTGGTCGCCGAAGTAGAAGCCGAGGCCCTCCATGCAGTAGCCCTCCTGCGAGGGCATGCCGCCGGAGATCCGGGCGCAGCGGGTGCGGATGTGCTCGTGGCGCCGGCCGGGGTCCTCCAGGCGCGCGATCGTCTCGGACCACATGTGCCAGCCGAGTTGACGCATGCACTCCCGGTCCCAGGGCTCGCCCAGCTCGCGGCAGCGGTCCCCGACCTCCTGGCGCACGTGGACCTCCTCGGCCTCGGGGTCCTCCTCCGACTCCATCACGTAGTTGATGCCGACCGTCCAGGCGAAGCCGCGGAAGCAGTCCCCCTGGCCCTGTTCGGCGAAGCCAGCGCAAAACTGCCGCCCGCGCGCGGGATCGCCCGCGAGCACATCGGCGGCGTAGAGCGTCTCGATGGACCAGGCCGCGCCCCGGTAGGGCAGCCCGCGGCTGTTCCGCAGCTCCTCGCCGTCGATCATGCCGACCTGCGCCAAGGCCGCCGGCACGCCCAGGCACAGCGCCCCCAAGCCGAGCAAGCCGGCGAAGGCGCCCCGCGGCAGGCGCTGCCGGAGCAGGTGGGCGAGCGCGCCGAGGTTCAGGGCGAGGAAGGCCGACAGCGGCGGCAGGTAGCGGTCCTCGCGGAACTGGGAGAACTCGGGATCCACGGCCGGAACGACCAGCTCCGAGGTCATGTAGCCGAGCAGCAGCGCGATGCAGAAGAGCAGGGGCAGGTAGGCGGCGAGGGCCAGCTTCGCCGCGTGATCCGGAGCGTTGCGCGCCCCCGGCAGCAGCCCGCGCAGCCCCGCCGGCACCGCCCGCCAACCCAGCACACCGACCAGCAGCAGCGCGGCGAAGACGATCCCCGAGCTGATCTGGGCCCAGGCCAGGGTCGGGCCCACACCCCAGGAGGGCCCCAGCGTGTCGAGGTAGCCGACCGCGCCGGCGTAGTCGCCACTCACCAGGTTCCAGAGCTTTGGCAGCAGGTTCTGGGTGTCCATCCCCCCCTCGCCGCTGTGCGAGAAGCCCAGGTCCCGCAGCCCGCGCACCCCCTGGTGGTAGCTGTTGTGGAAGAACAGCTTGGCGAGCAACGGAGCCAGCCCGAGCAGGGCCGCCGGCAGGAAGGCCCAGGTCGCCCGCCGGCGCAGAAGCCCCTGGTCGGTGACCCACCACAGGGCCATCACGACCCCGAGGAAGCCCGCCGAACCCCAGCAGTTGGTGATGGCGAGGCCGCAGACGAGGCCCAGCCCCGCCGTCCAGGGCCAGGAGCGGCGCCCGTGCAGCACGATCTCCGCCCACAGCGCCGCCATGCCGATGTCGAAGAGCAGCTCGTTGTAGTGGTAGCTCGGTCCGATGAGGGCGTGGTGCTTCATCGTCGGCGGACCCAAGAGCAGCGCGACCGTGCCGACCTGCGCGGCCAGGCGTCCGATGTTGCGCTCCAGGAAGGTCCAGGCCAGCACCAGGATCGCCGAGTTCGTGAACAGCGCCCCGATCGCCACCGCCCAGGTGATCGGCAGGAACCAGGTGAGCGGCGCGGCCAGCAGGCCCTGGGTCAGGAAGCCGCCGGTGAAGGTGTCGAAGTAGTCGAGCAGCGGCACCGCTGGGTTGAGGCCGTGCGCGGCGTCGTAGGCGATGACGCCGATGTTCCCGCGCAGCGAGAAGGTGCCCGTCGCCGAGCCCGACAGCCAGATCGCCAGCGACACCATCGCGTGCAGCACCAGCACGACGCTCAGGACAGGGCGGGCGCGCAGCGCGCGGAGGACGCGCACCTCAGCCCTTCGTCAGCAGGAAGGGCCCCAGCGCCAGGGCGTCCATGCCGGTCGAGTAGAAGGTCGCGATGGCCTCGTGCGGACCGCGCACGATGGGCTGCCCGCGCACGTTGAAGGACGTGTTGAGCGCGACCTCGGAGCCGGTGTGCTGGCCGAGCTCGGTGAGCAGCCGGTGGTAGAGCGGGCGCTCGTCGGGGTCGACGGTCTGGGGCCGCACCGAGCCGTCGACGTGCACGACGGCGCCGAACTTCTCGCGGGCCTCGGGCAGCGCCTCGCGCGCGACGATCATGAAGGGCCGCTCCTGCGCATCCCCGAAGAGCTCCTGCGATCCGGCGGCGGTCATGCTCGGGGCGTAGGGCCGCCAGGCTTCGCGGCGCTTGACCTGCAGGTTCACGCGGTCGCGCATCGTCGGCTCCTTGGGTGCCGCGAGGATGCTGCGGTGCCCCAGGGCGCGCGCGCCGGACTCCATGCGCCCCTGCGCCCAGCCCAGCACCTTGCCGGCTCCGAGCTCTGCGGCGGCGGCCGCAGCGATGTCTTCGGGCTCGCTGTAGCTCAGGTTGCACTCGTCCAGGACCCGCCTCGCCTCGTCGGGGTCGATGGCCGGGCCGAAGTCGACGCGCCGCTGGTGGCTGCGGGGATCGTCCCCGAACTCGGCCGCCCCCAGCAGCGCGGCCCCGAGGGCGGCGCCGCTGTCGTCGCTCGCGGGCTGCACGAAGAGGGAGTCGCAGAGCCCCGCGTCCACCAGCGAGCCGTTCATCTTGCAGTTCATCGCCACGCCGCCGGCCAGGGCCACATCCCCGACGCCGGTCTCGGAGACCAGCTTGCCCACCAGGCCCGCGACCGCGTGCTCCAGCCGGTCCTGAACCGCCCAGGCGAGGTCCTTGTGCCGTTGCGTGATGGGCGCCTCGGGCAGGCGGGGCTCGCCGAAGCGTTCGACGACGAGGTCGCTGTAGTGCTCTCCGCGCGTGCAGCGGCCGTACTTGCCCCAGCTCGGCTCGAACTCGTAGAGGCCACCCCTGCGGATGGGCAGGATCTCGGCCATCGCGTCCGTGAACTCGGGCACCGCCGAGCCGTAGGCTGCGAGGCCCATCGTCTTGCCCTCGTCCCTGGAGTGTCGGAATCCCAGGTACTCGGTGAACGCGGAGTAGAACCAGCCCAACGAATGCGGCAGAGGCAGGTCCCAGAGCTTCTTGATGCCCAGGCCGTCGCCGCGGTAGGCGGTCGTCGCGATGTCCTCGCCCGAGCCGTCCATCACGAGCACCGAGCTGCGCTCCTTGCCGCAGAGGTAGTGCGCGGTCGCGGCGTGGCAGCGGTGGTGCGGGTACCAGCGGATGGGGGGCAGGGCGCCCGTGTAGCCGGCCTTGCGCAGGCCTTGCTGGATGCGGTGCCGGACCCAACCGGGGCGGTGCATCGCGAGGAAGAGGGCGCCGCGCTGCCAGGCGCTGCCGCCACCCTTGGCGCCTCGGGTCGGCTTGCGGGTCCGCAGGTTCCTCACGAGCTGGCCGGCCATGCGCAGCGGGATGTCGGTCTTGTAGCGGTCGCAGTCCCAGCCGTAGGCGATCAGGTCGAGGTCGCCGACCCCCAGCCCCGCCTCCTTCAGGCACCAGGCGGTGGACTGGGTCGGGAAGGGGACCTGCGCCTGCTTGTGGCCCGAGAACCGCTCCTCCTCGGCGAACGCGACGATGCGTCCGTCGACGACGAGTGCGGCGGCTGGGTGGTAGCCGGTGTCGACGCCGAGCACGCCGAGGATGGCGGCCATGGCGGTCCTCCGGAGGGCGGCCAGGGTAGCAAGACCGGGGCGGAGGGCGCTCACCGGGGCGGTGCGCGGGGGTGCTGCTGACGAGGACCCGACGCCGCGCTCGGCCTAGCGGCTGGCCACCGGCCGCTTGGGCTGTCGGTAGCGGGGCGTCAGGCGATCCCAATCGGGCTCCGCTTCCTCGCCTCCGAAGACCATCACGCCGTCCCGCAAGCGGATCACCCGGGGCTCGCCCGCCTGCTCGCGCGACTCGGGGCGCACGTCCGATCGCCGGGCCTGCTGCTCGGGGGCTCCCGCCTCGGCCGGCTCGTCGAAGGTCGCGACGGCCATCAGCTGCGGCTCGGGCAGCGGCGCCGGCTCCTGCACGTCGAAGTAGAGCATCAGCGAGGCGAGGCAGAGGCCGAGCAGCAGCGGACGCTGGATCCCTCGGATGACCTCGGGGGACACGAGCGGCGGTGGCGGCGGGGTCTCCATGCCCAGCACCGGCAGCCAGGTGGCGTGCTCCTTCCCGACGAACCACCGGGCGGAGCAGATCGAGATCGTGTTGATGAAGCCGGCCAGCCGACCCGCCTGGTAGACCTCCGGCTCGAGGGAGAAGCCCTCCAGGGCGCCGGTCTCGTTGCGCGTGAGCGCCGTCAACTTGCCCGTCAGCTCGCTGAGGTCGTCCGTCGCGGGCAGCGGGGCTGGCACGTAGGCGAGGCTGGCCGAGGAGTTGAACTGCGGCAGCCGGGCCTCGGTGAGCGCCCGGAGGCGGGTGGCCCCCAGCGCGGGCACGTAGTCGGCGGCGCCCCGGGCGAGTGGGGCGGCGAGCTTGCAGAGGACCTCGTCGATCACATCCACGGTGGGCCGGTTGCCCACGTCCGCGCTCGTCATGGAGCTCACCAGGCCCCAGAGCGTCGTGCGTCCCTCGGCCTCGAGCGCCCCGTTCGCGGGCCCGCTGCCGATCAGGAGCAGGACCCGGCCGAGGCGCAGGATGTCGTCCGCCGCGTGCGGCTGCTCATCCCGCGGAGCCGTCCAGGCCGCGACGATCCCGGCGTCCGCCAGCACCACCTGGCCGTCCTCGCGAACCAGGATGTTTGGCAGGTCGACGTTTCCATGCCCCCGGCCGATCGCGTGCAGCACCCGCAGGCCCCGAGCGACCTGAAGCCCCACCGCGATGGCCACGGCGGGTCCGCGCTCGGCCACGGGGAGCTCGTTGAGCGGCCGCCCCTCGAGCTGCTCGCGGGCC
>JAJDAI010000043.1 GCA_029261955.1 Deltaproteobacteria bacterium
CGGTGCTCGACGGCATCGATCTCGCGGTGCAGGACCGCGACCGCATGGCGATCGTCGGGCGCAACGGCGAGGGCAAGACCACGCTGCTGCGCGTCATCACCGGCGAGCAGGAGTGCGAGGCGGGCGACGTCATCCGCGGCAAGGGCCAGAGCCTCGGGATCCTGCGGCAGGAGCACGTCGTCAACGCGGGCACCTCGCTCTGGGACGAGGCCTTCGTCGCCATGGCCGCGCTGCAATCGCTGGAGACGCGGGCCACGGCGATGCTCGAGGAGGCCGCGGAGCTGCCCGACTCCGATCCCCGCCACAACGAGCTGCTGCACGACGCCGAGACGCTGCTCGAGCGCTTCCGCATGGCCGATGGCTACGAGGCCGAGGCGATGTGCGGCCGGGTGCTGTCGGGGCTGGGCTTCCACCGCGACGACTGGGCCAAGGACACCGCGCTGTTCTCGGGCGGCTGGCAGATGCGGATCGCGCTGGCGAAGCTCCTGCTGGAGCGGCCGGACATCCTCCTGCTGGACGAGCCGACCAACCACCTCGATCTGGAGACCCGGACCTGGTTGCTGCACGAGCTGCGGACCTGGCAGGGCGCCGTCGTCATCATCAGCCACGACCGGGACTTCCTGGACCGGCTGGTGGAGCGCACCATCGAGCTCGGGGGCGGCCAGGCCCAGGAGTACCGGGGCGGCTACTCGGCGTTTCTGCGCCAGCGCGCCGAGCGAATCACGCTGCTCGCCAAGGCAGCCGAGGAGCGGGTCGCCGAGCGCGCGCGCGTCCAGGCCTTCATCGACCGCTTTCGATACAAGGCGAGCAAGGCGGCCCAGGTGCAGGCCCGGGTGAAGCAGCTGGAGAAGCTGCCGCCCATCATCGTGCCCCAGCTCAGCAAGCTGGCCCGCATCCAGTTCCCGAAGCCGCCGCCGTCCCACGATCCGATGCTCACGCTGCGGGACGTCAGCAAGGCCTACGGCCCGGTCCGGGTGCTCACAGACGTGAACGCCACGGTCTGGCGGGAGCGGCGCATCCTGCTCGTCGGCCCCAACGGCGCCGGCAAGTCCACGCTGCTGCGCCTGCTGGGCGACGAAGAGCCCGCCGACTCCGGCGTGATCCAGCCCGGCGGCGGCGTGCGGCGGGCCTGGTTCGCACAGGACCAGGCGGCGGCCTTGAACCCCGAGATCACCGTGCTCCAGACCATCGCGACCAGCGACCGGCTCCAGACCGAGCGGCACGTGCGCACCTTCCTCGGCTCGTTCCTGTTCACGGGCGACGCGGTGCACAAGCTCGTCGGGGTGCTCAGCGGCGGCGAGAAGAGCCGGCTGGCGCTCGCGAAGGTGCTGCTCCAGCGCGCGAACCTGCTGCTGCTCGACGAGCCGACCAACCACCTCGACATCGAGACGAAGGCGGTGCTCGCCGAGGCGCTCGCGGCCTACAGCGGCACCGTGGTCTTCGTGTCCCACGACCGGCAGTTCGCCAACTCGCTGGCCGACGCAGTCTGGGAGGTCGGCGGCGGCACGGTGCGCGAGAACAACGGCAACCTGGACGACTTCCTCTGGGCCCGGGCCATCGAGGCCGGTGTCGCGTCCCGACGGGCGCCTGGGGAGTCGGCACCCGACGCCTGGCTGCTGGGGGGTCTTCCCGCCGTCCGGGACGAGGTCGCGGAGGCGGTGGAAGCCCCGACGGACGACGACTGGGCGGCCCGCAAGGCGAAGAAGCGCGAAGCCGACCGCCGCGTGCGCCGCCTGGCCGAGCTCGAGGGAGAAGTCGCAGCCCTCGAGGCCGAGCAGGGAGAGCTGGACGAGGCCATGGCTGGGGCAGGGGAGGACTGGCAGCAGCTGGCCGATCTCGGCGCCCGGCGCGATGCGGCGGCGGCCCGGCTCGACCTGCTCTGGGACGAGTGGGCCGAGCTCGAGGAGGGCTGAGGGGGCTCGCGGGAACCTCCAGGGGGCTTATGCTGTCCAGGGGACCGTTGCCTCGCAGCGTCCCCAACCGAGATGGCCATGCTCCGACTGCTTCCGCTGTTCCTGCTCCTGCTCACTGGCTGCGCCCACCGCGGCGTCGGGCTCGTGGGCCCGGGCGTACCGGACAGCCCGAAGAGGGTCGTCACGCCCGACGCGCTGCGGATCGTCGGGGGGGAAGACGCGCTCACGGGGCTGGATGGCTACGACGCGCCGGACCTGTTCCGCCTGGGCTTCGCGGCCTTCGACACCCAGGACTACAGCCGGGCGATGGCGCTGTACGAGCGGCTCCTCGACGAATTCCCGGGCCACGAAGACGCCCTGCCCGCCACCTGGAACCTCGCCCTGTGCGGTGAGAAGCTCGGGGTGCTGGACGCGGCCGAGCGGGGCTACCGCGAGTACGCGACCCGGGTGGAGGACCCCATCGAGGTCGCCGAAGCGCGCGTTCGCCTCGCCCTGATCCTCCAGCGCCTCGACCGCCACGACGAGACCGTGCCGCTGCTGGAGCTGGCCCTGGCCGAGCCGGGATTGGGCCAGGAGATCCTCTGGGAGGCGGAGATCCTCCACGCCATGACGAAGGCGGCGACGGGCAGCTTCGACTGGGCCGAGAGCCAGCTGGAGCATGTGCGGCGGGAGATTCGCCAGACGGCCATCCGGGAGCGGGAGCGCTTCCCCTGGCAGTCGGCGATGGTCTGGTACATGGCCGGCGAGCTGTATCGGCTGCGGGCCCGCTCCATCTCGCTGGACGCCATGGACGACCTGCAGCGCCTGGACGGAAACGTGCGCGACAAGGCGCTGCTGCTGCTCGAGGCCCGACAGCACTTCAAGCGCACGCTGCGGCACCGGGCCTCCACCTGGAGCGGGGCCGCATCGCTGGGCCTCGGGACCGTCTACGAGAACTTCCGAGACGATCTGCTCGCCGCCCCCGTGCCCGAGGACCTGGAGCCCGACGTGGCGCAGGCCTACCAGGATCTGCTCAACCAGCGCACCCGCCAGTTCCTGGAGAAGGCGGTGGCCGACTACCAGGACGTGCTGGGCTCCGCGGAGCTGCTCCATCTGGAGCCGGCTTGGGTGGACGCAGTGGAGCAGGCGCTCGATCGCTGCGAAGCGCAGCTGGGCTCCGGCGCCCACGCCGAGCTCAGCGAGGGGGCGCTGCCGGAAGACGGATGACAAAGCAGGCGCCGCCACCCTCGGCGTCGCGCGCTTCGATCGAGCCGCCGTGCTCCAGGATGATCCGGTGCGACAGCGCCAGACCCAGGCCCGTGCCGCGGCTGCCCTTGGTGGTCACGTAGGGCGTGAAGAGCCGGTCGCGCACCGTCTCGGCGATGCCCGGGCCGTCATCCGCCACCCGCAGCTCCACCGCGTCCGGCACCGGGCGCACCGTGAGCGTGAGCCGGCCGGAGCCGTCCATCGCCTCCACGGCGTTCTTGACGAGGTTGGTCAGGACCGTGCGCAGCTGGGTCGGGTCGGCGAGCAGCGGTGGGGTGGGGCTGTACTCCCGCAGCACCTCGACCCCCCGCGTGGCGTAGAGGGTCACCGCGTCGTCCAGCAGCGCGGACACCTGCAGCGGCTCGGGCTTCGCGTCGGGCAGCCGGGCGAAGCGGGCGAAGGAGTCGGCCAGCTCCTTGAGCCGCATGACCTCGGCGACGACGGCGTCGGCCTGCTCGTCGAGGATCTCGTCGAAGTCGGGGCGGTCGAGGCTGCGGGCGCGGCGCAGCACGTCCATGGCGCCGCGGATGGGCGTGAGCGGGTTCTTGAGCTCGTGCGCGAGGCCCCGGGCGATCTCCCGCCAGGCGGCGACGCGCTCCGCCTGCACGAGCTGGTCCTGGCTGCGCTGCAGGTCCGTGCCGAGGGAGTTGAAGGCGCGGACCAGGGCCTGCACCTCGCGCACCTGGCTCGTGGAGTCCACCTGGGCATCCAGGTCCCCCTGGGCCATGCGGCCCGCGGCGGTGGCGAGGGCCTCCACCGGCCGCAGGAGGGCGCGAGACAGGGCGAGTCCGACGCCGAGGGCGAGCAAGGCGCTGAGCAGGGCCACGATGCCCGAGCGCAGCAGCAGGCCGCGGCGCAGGGCTTCGATGGGGCTGCGATCGACGCCGACCCAGAGCACGGCGGAGTCCGGGCCCGGCAGCGCGTGGGACCGCTGGGTCAGGGGGCCGGTCGAGCCGGCGCCGCCTTCGATGCAGCGACCGCCCTCCAGGCAGATCGCGAGGCGGTCCACGGCCAGGCGCTCGCGGCTCCGCTCGAGGGCGGCGGGATCGAGGAAGCGCCCGACGAGCAGCGTGCCCTCGCGGCCCGACAGCGGCACGCGAGCGCTGACGACGAGGGCGTGCTCGGTGCCCAGCGGGGTCGCGACGGCCCGGACGGAGGGGCGGGGGGCGGGCTCCGGTGCGGCCATGACCGCGCCGATGCTCGCAGGCCAGTGGCCCGAGCTGAGGACCCGGCCCTGGTTGTCCAAGACGATGAGCACGTCGACGCGCCCGGGGCGAAGGCGCCGCGCCGCTTCGTTGACCCGCTCGGCCACGGGCACCTCGGGCCCCAGCCGCCGCCCCAGCCGCCCCTCGGCGCGCATGGACTCGATGGTGCCGAGCAGCTCTGCCCCCGCCTGGTCCAGCTCGGTGACCACCGAGGCGAGGGCACGCTCCGTGCGGGCTCGCAGCTCCCCCTCGATTCGGGCGCCGCCCTCCCGCACGTAGACCGCGGTGGCGATGCCGACGGCGACCAGCACGACCGCGAGCAGCGCCCCGACGAGGCGGATCCGCAGCGAGGTCACGGCTGCACCCAGAAGGCGCGGTCCAGCAGCGGC
>JAJDAI010000421.1 GCA_029261955.1 Deltaproteobacteria bacterium
ATTCCACGGTCGAGATCGGGGCCAGCTTCATGGCCGCTGCGGACACGCTCTACACCGAGGACTTCGGCCTCTCGCTGATCTGGCAGCAGGACAGTTCCATCGAGGAGTTCATCGGCAGCGTTCTCGACCATATCGACGCGACGCTCTTCATCGACCGGCGCACGGGGCTCTGGGAATTGCGGCTCATCCGGGCCGACTACACGGCCGCAACGCTGCCACTCTTCGACGAGACGAATGTCGTGGACTGGGGACGCCTGGGGCGGCGCGCGCCCTCCGACCTCGTCAACAGCGTGACCGTGCGTTTCACCGATGCCTGGACCGACGACACGGGGGCGGACTCGGTCACCGACACCGCGCGCGTCCAGTCCATGGGCGAGGTGATCGCCACCACGCTCGACTATCCGGGCATCCGCTACCAGGGGCTGGCGATCCGGGTGGCCGAACGCGACCTGCGGGCCCTCTCGGTGCCGCTGCTCACGGGCGAGATCGTGGTGAACCGCGAAGGCGCGGATCTCGGGCCCGGCGATGTGATCCGGCTGCGGTCGCCCCGCCTCGGGCTCGACGATGTCGTCATGCGCATCTCCGAGATCGGTCAGGGCGACGGCCGCGACAATGGCATCCGGCTGAAGCTCGCCGAGGACGCAGGTGTTGGACATCTCGGCGGACTTGCGGTCCATGAAGCCGGACCGCTGCGAGGTGTTCATGCCCTCCTTGACGTCGTACTCGCGCATGACGCCGGTCTGCACGTCGCCGGGCACGAGCCCGTCGATGCACTGGAGTCCCGCGCGGAGCTCCAGGTTCGGCTCGGGAGCCGGGGCGGGGGCGGCGGGCTCGGCCGCCTTCTTGCCCTTCTTCTTGCCCTTGCCCGAGAGGCCGGGCAGACCGGGGAAGCCGGCCGCGACGACGGGGCCGATGTTGTCGGTCGAGGCCGTGGGGACATCGCCGGCGCTGGCCGCGTTGAAGGTGGAAAAGCCGAGGACCAGGGTGCCGGCGGCAAGCAGGCAGGGAAGTGCGTAGCGGGTCAGGTTCTTCAAGGGGGTACTCCGAGAGGCTGGATGGGGTCGATGCTCAACGCATCCGCTCTCTCGGAAACGAGGAACTGCTGAACGCACGTGATGTGCGGTCGGCGCAAGCTGGCTCTGTCGCGGGATCGAACGTATCAGCGGGCGAAGAGGGGGGGATCTCACACAGATCGCACACCCTGCGAGGCGGCCCCAGCCTCAGGGCTCAGGAATCGGGGGCACGGTACACCTCGACGCCGGCCAGCACCGTGCGGAGCACCTGGGTCTCGCCGATCTCGGTGGCCGGCACGGCGAAGATGTCGCGATCGAGCAGCACGAAGTCGCCCGCCTTGCCCACCTCCAGCGAGCCGGTGACGTCCTCGCTCCGCATGATGTGCGCGGCGTTGAGCGTGTAGGCCAGCACCGCCGCGGCGACGTCGGGCAGCGCCTCCTCGCCTCGTCCACGCGCACGGGCCCGAGGAACTCGTCCATCACCTCGTGGATGAACTCGGGCCTCGTGTGCTCGCCGAGCTGAAAGTCCGCGGAGACCCCGAGCTGCGCGAAGCGGGGCAGGTCCTCGTCCGCGATCAGCTCCGCGTGCGTGAGGTGGTGCCGACCGTCGGGCCCGTGCGCCTGCAGCGCGTCCAGCGACTCGCGCACCGCCCGGTCGCCGATGGCGTGGATGTGCATGTCGAAGCCGGCGAGGCCCAGAGCGACAGGACCATGCGCACCGTGAGCTCGCCCGCATCCCGCGCCGGCGTGTGGGCGTCGAGGTAGCCCCGCTGCCAGTCGGTGCGCGCGTCGACGGCCGAGGTGATGCCGACGGCGCTGTTGCCGGCGATGCCCGCGCGCAGGGCCTCGCGGTTGAGCTGGTCCAGCGCCGGGCTGGGGGCCAGCGCGGCCTCCCAGGGCCACTCGCCCGCCGCGTCCACGAGGATGCCGTTGGGTTCGCCGCTGGGGTCCTCGAGGATCAGCCCGCCCTGGGGGTTCGGGGTGGTCGCGTCGATGCCGAGCAGCTCGACCGCCCGGCTGTTGACCCAGGTCGAGTGCGAGCTCTGCTCCATGATCGCGACGGGGGCATCGTCGATGGCGTCGTCCAGGATCAGGCGCGGGGCCCGCCGCGCCCCGAGCACGGTCGCGATCGTGTGGCCCCCGCCGAGCACCCAGTCCGTGCCCTGGGCGGGGTTGCAGGCTGCCACCACCGACACGAACTGCTCGGGATCGTCCACGTTGCCGTCGAGGGCGCAGTCGATGATCGGCCCCCCCCCCTCCGGGGCCGCCTCGGGGCAGCCGACGAGCAGGACGGGGAGGAGGGGGAGGGGGGACGTGGGTCTCGAGAGGGGCTCTGGGTGGGTCATCGTGGCCTCCTCCAGGGGGTGACGCGCCTGCGTCTCCCAGGTCGCACGGAAGGCGGGCCTCGGCTCGCATCGCCTCCGATCGGCGGCTCGAAGAAACCCGGTTGACAGGCCACGTAACGGCGTTACGTTGCGGCCGTAACGCTGTTATGCAGGAGCTGGAACGTGAACGCCATCCGCACCATCCGCGACGCCCTCGCCTCGGGCGAGCTGGACGCCGCCGACCTGAGCGCGCGGCGCATCGCGGGGCTGCTGGGCAAGACGACGGGCGTGCTCTACCACCACTGGGGTTCGCTGGACGGCTTCCTCTTCGCGGTCGCCCAGGACGGCTACGTGCTTCTCTCGGAGCTGCTGCTCGCGGCGGCGCCGGGTGGCCTGCCGGCGGTCGCGGAGGCCTTCATCGAGTTCGGCCTGGACCACAGCCTGCTCTACCGCCTGATGTTCGAGCGGACCTGGGACTGGGACGCGCTGCGCGCAGCGGGGGCCTTCGTCGACCTGCCGGGCCATGCCTTGTGGGACCGGGTGACCTCCACCCTGGAGGCTGGCGGCTCGCAGGATCCCGCGGGCGACGCGCTGCTGCTGCACGCGACCCTGCACGGCCTGGTCTCGCTGGCGAACAGCGGCCGGGCCAACGTCGCCGACCTCACCGTCACCGATCGAGAAGCCGCCCTGCGCGCGGCACGAACCATGGCGGAGCGCATCTGCAGCGCCCCCCTCCCGGAGCAGACTGATGAGTGACCTCCTCGCCCGCCCCCTGACCCTGCCCTCGGGCGCGGTCCTGCCCAACCGCATCGCCAAGTCGGCCATGTCCGAGCGCCTGGGCGACCGCAGCTTCGGCCCCACGGAGCCGCTCATCCAGCTCTACCGGCGCTGGGCGCAGGGTGGGGCGGGTCTGCTCATCACGGGCAACGTGATGGTCGATCACAAGCACCGCGGCGAGGGGGGCAACATCGCCGTCGAAGACGAGCGCCACCTCGACGCCCTGCGGGACTGGGCCGCCAGCACCGACGGCACCGACACCCAGCTCTGGATGCAGATCAACCACCCGGGTCGGCAGTCGCCGCGCACCGTGAACCAGGCCCCCGTCGCGCCTTCGGCCGTGCCCCTGAACATGCCCGGCGGCGCCTTCGCGAAGCCGCGCGCGCTGGAGGAGGCGGAGATCCTCGACATCGTCGGGCGCTTCGCCCGCGCAGCGGGGGTCGCGAAGCAGGCCGGCTTCGACGGTGTGCAGATCCACGGCGCGCACGGCTACCTGGTGAGCCAGTTCCTCTCCCCGCGCACCAACGAGCGCGACGACGCTTGGGGCGGGGACGACGAGCGACGCAGGCGCTTCCTCATCGAGATCGTGAGGGCCATGCGTGCGGCGGTCGGCCCCGACTTCCCCATCGGCGTGAAGCTCAACTCCGCGGACTTCCAGAAGGGCGGCTTCACGGAGGAGGCGTCCATGGCCGTCGTGGACGCGCTCGAGGCCGAGGGCATCGACCTGGTCGAGATCTCCGGCGGCACCTACGAGAAGGCCGTGATGTTCGAGGAGACCCTGCCCGTGGCCGACAGCAGCCGCGTGCGCGAGGCCTTCTTCACCGACTACTCGGCGAAGGTCCGGGCTCGCACGAAGCTGCCGGTCCTCGTGACGGGCGGCTTCCGCACGCGGGCCGGCATGGAGGAGGCCTTGAGCAGCGGCGCCACCGACCTGATCGGCATGGCCCGGCCGCTCGCCTTCGACCCCGATCTGCCCCGGCGCCTGATGAGCGGGGAGGCGGACGCGGCGACCTCGGTGAAGCTCGCGACCGGCTGGAAGGCCATCGACAGCATGATCCAGGGCGGCTGGTACCAGGCGCAGATGAAGCGCCTGGCCAGCGGCCGCGAGCCGAACCCGAAGCTGCCGCGCTGGCGGGCGATCTGGGAGTACCTGCTCGCGGGGCCGCGCAAGCCGAAGCCGAAGCCCGCCAGCCGCGCGGCCTGAGCTGCTCCCCGGGAGGATGCGCGTGCAGCAGACCAGCACCTCGGACCTGAGCATCCGCTGCGCGGACGGCGTCGTGCTGCGGGGCACGGAGTTCCGGCCGGGCGCCGAGCGGGGCGTCACGGTGATCGTGTGCGGCGCCATCTTCACGCGCGAGCGGGTCTACGCCCGCATGGCCCGCTACTTCGCGGGGCGGGGGCTGCGCGTCATCACCTTCGCGAACCGGGGCAGCGGTCGATCGCTCGCGGGTGGGGCGCCGCGGCTCGTGGACTGGGGCTTGCTCGACCTGCCCGCGGTCATCGAACACGCCCGGACCACGCGACCCGAGCATCGGATCTTCGTGCTCGGCCACAGCATGGGC
>JAJDAI010000422.1 GCA_029261955.1 Deltaproteobacteria bacterium
TGGTGCAGGATCCCGGACTCCGTCGCGACGATGAAGGTCTGCACGTCGCTCTGCTCGGTGAAGCGCAGCAGGGACGTGGTCGAGCCGACGTGGTCGGCGTGGCGCAGGATCGCCTCTTCGCACTCGGGGTGGGCGACGAGCAGCGCGCCGGGGTGCTCCTCCTTCAAGGCGAGCAGCTTCCGCTCGCTGAAGGTCTCGTGCACGACGCAGGTGCCCTGCCACAGGAGCATCTCGCGCCCCGTGACCTTCTGGAGGTAGCCGCCGAGGTTTCGGTCGGGCGCGAAGAGGATGGGCCGGTCCGCCGGGAAGGACTCGATGACCTTCTGGGCGTTGGACGAGGTGCAGATGACGTCCGAGAGCGCCTTCACGCCGGCCGAGCAGTTGATGTAGCTGACGACGGCGTGATCGGGGTGCAGCTCCTTGAAGCGCTTCAGGGCCGCTGGCGGGCAGGAGTCGGCGAGGCTGCAGCCCGCGTCGAGATCCGGCAGCACCACGATGCGGTCCGGGTTCAGGATCTTCGCCGTCTCCGCCATGAAGTGGACACCGCAGAAGACGATGACCTCCGCGTCGGTGTCGCGCGCGGCGCGGGACAACTGCAGGGAATCACCGATGACGTCGGCGAGGGCCTGGATCTCGTCCTCTTGATAGTAGTGGGCGAGGATGACGGCGTTGCGGTCCTTGCGCAGACGCTCGATCTCGTCCAGCAGGTCGAGGTTCGGGTCGATGCGGCGGTCGTCCAGCGTGGGCAGGGTGGCCATGGGGCGCTCCTCGGGTCCCTCTATAGCGACGCGCCTGCGCTCCGGCAACGGCCGGCTGCTACCGCTAGGATCGCCATCGAGACGGAGTGCCGATGACCGCAGCGCAAAATGTCTGGGCCTGGGCGGCGCTGACGGCAGCCCTCAGCCTCGCTGGCTGCGGGTCCGAGCCGCCTGCCCCCGAGCCGACGCCCGCTCCCACGCCCACCGCGACGCCGGCTCCGACCCCGCCGCCGAAGCTCGAGGCCGTTCGCGTGCACCACCTGGTGCTCGACGAGGTCATCGCGCCCCCGACGCTGCCGCTCTGGAGCCCGCTCGACCGGGATCTGCCGGAGGTGCCGACCCCCATCAGCTCGGGGTTCTTGCGCGACGAGGGCGCGGCCGAGTCCCTCGTGCTGTGGATGGACGAGCTCGAGGCCGGAGCTGGCCCCGCGGGCTCCGCCGTCGCGCTCGTGGAGTGGCGGCTGCGCTGGGGGGACGAGGGGGAGGCCGGCCGCTCCCGCCATTGGGGCGTCTGCGCGCTGCCCTGCACGGTCGAGGACCGCTTCGTCGCCAACCGCGAACACCACCCCATCGACCCCCTCGTGCAGCCGGAGGCGCTGTTCGCCGGGCGGCCCGGGGCAGGGGACTTGAAGCTCGTCGAAGCCGGGGGGGCGTTGACCGTCACCCTCGGCGGCGCGGAGCTGCTCGCGGCGGGCGAAGCCGGCGCGCCCGTGCACGCCGAGGCGACCGAAGCCGTGCCGCTGCTCCAGGTCGACGGGGTCTCCCTGGAGACCAGCGAGCTCGCGTCCGCGCGCAGCTTGAGCGCCCTGGGCTCGACGCTGTGGAGCGTCGAGGTGAGCCAGGCCATCGCAGCGCCCGCCGCCACCACCCAGGTCCTGCCCGACCTGCCCGCCATGCCAGCGAAGTCCCGCCGCCGCGCCGTGGAGGGCATCACCGAGCTGTGGCCCTGGCCCGACGCCACGCGCTTCGAAGGCGGCGTGTCCATCAAGCCCGATCCCATGGCCCACGGCCTCAAGTTCATCCGCATCGAGCAGAAGGTCCTGTGGACGCCGACGCTCCAGCAGGCCGACGGCCGCGTCGCCGAGTTCCCGTCCTTCACCCTGAAGCGGCCCGGCAAGATCGCGACGGTCGATCCCTTCCCGCTCGGCGCCGACGTGCTCGCCAGCTATGGGGTGCTCGACAACAAGCTGCGCATCGCCTTCGCCGCGGACCCCGACGCGCTCGGGCGCGCGCGCCAGATCACCGAGAAGCTCGACCTGTGGCGGCGAGACACGCCTCTGCCCGAGGGCGGCTTCGCGCCGGTCGTCTACATGACCGAGCAGCCGACCACGATCCTGCCGGGCTCCGCGGGCGGGTCCGAGTGGTCCTGGAGCGTCAGCGACGGGTGGTCGGAGTGGCGATCGGTGCGGCGGCTCTTCGTGCGGCTCACCCTGGGCGCGAACGGAGACTCCCGCGCCCCGGCGGCCCTGGACTGGGTCGAGCACGTCGCGGCGAAGCTCGAGGAGCGGAACTCGGAAGCCATCCTGGCCCCCGGCTTCGCAGCTTCGGGCGACGACGTCCTGGCCGTCTGGCTCGAGTGGCTGCGCGACGAGGCGCGGGGTGGGGCGGTCGATCCCGAGGAGTTCCTGGCCTTCGTGGGTCAGCAGCTCCCCGAGTTCGTGCGGGAGATCCGCGGGCGCCTCGCGCGTCGCTCCTTCGTGGTCGAGCCGGGGATCGAGCTGCCCGAGGCCCTGGCGGACGCAGCGGAGCCGCCGGCGGACGCGACCCCGGCCGAGGCGCCCGCCGCGGAGCCCACGCCCGAGCCCACCCCGATCCCCTGGCCGAAGATCACCGTCACCGGGGAGCAGGGCTTCGAGCCGCAGATCGAGTGGGTCCCGCTGCCGGCCGAAGCCCGGGGTGCCCGCGTGGGCGTGATCGTCAACGCCCCGGAGAACGCGCCGCTCGGCTGGATCGTCGCCGCGAGCGACGGGTCCTGGCAGCGCCGCCTCGCCGAGTCGCGCTCCTCCCGCGAGGCCCTGGTGCACGGCGAGCCCGGCTTCGGACCCACGACGCAGCCGCTGGCCGTGGACGTGCCCGCCGACGCGGAGGGCCTGCTGGTGCTGCACTGGGGCGGCGGCACCTACGCCGCGACGGTGGAGGCAGCGCCCTACGTCGAGCCCGAGGAGCCCGCGTCTAGGGGGAAGTGAGGTCCTGGCAGTCGGGGGTCGCCGAGACGGCCCCGGCCGCGCAGGTCTTTGTCGCCAGCTCGGCCAGCTTCGGGGCCTTCGCGCTCAGCACCCGCTTGCTCTGACCGCCGAGCTTGACGCTGTGCACCGCGAGCCGCTTGAGGGCCTCGCCGCGCGCCTCCTCGGGGAGGGACATGAGGTTGCCCAGCGCCTTGCCGCCGAGGTCCGCGGAGCGCACGAACCAGAGGCCGGACTCGGTCGCCTCGGCGCCGGCTCTCACGGAGCCCAGGTAGGCGGCGAAGGCGGCGTGAGAGCCGGCGAGGCAGGCGTCGAAGCGCGTGCTCGCGGCGCAGGCGGTGGCCAGCTCCTCGGCCGAGGAGCGGACGGCGGCCAGGGTGCCTCGGCCGTCCAGATCGGCCGGGGCGCGCACGCCCAGCCCGTTGAACTTGCTGATCGCGCCGCGCACGAGGTCGTCGTCGTTCGTCCACTCGGCGTGCGCGAAGGGCTGGATCAGCAGCCGATCCGAGAGGCGTGCCGTCGGCTCGGGCTCGGGCGCGGGAACGGCTTCTTCGGTGGGCTCGTCGCCTCCACGGGCCAACACCATCACGAGCGCGACGGTGACCCCGGCGAGGATGACGAGGGCCACCAGCAGGCCCATGAAGCCGCCGCCAGACTTCTCCGGCTTGCCGCCCCGCCCACCGCTCATGGTCGACCCCGCGCGCGAGGCGCCGGCGCCCTTCGGCAGACCCGTGGACCGCGACTTCTTGGGGATGCCGGTGGATCGCGATTTCTTGGGGATGCCGGTGGATCGCGACTTCTTGGGGATGCCGGTGGATCGAGCCTTCTTGGGGATGCCCGTGGACCGCGCCTTCTTGGGGATGCCGGTGGACCGCGCCTTCTTGGGGACGCCGGTGGAGCCGGCCTTCTTGGGCGCCTTCGCCGTGCCCGAGTCGGTCCCAGGCGCCGACATGCCGCTGAAGTCGTGGCGCTGCATCACACGGGTGACGGCGGGCACCTCGGGCACCGGACCGGGCTCGTCCACGGAGGGAGCCTCGCGCGGGGGAAGGGTGCCCGTGATCGGTGCGTCGCCCGGCACCGGCGTGCGGGCGGCGAGGGCGGGCGTCGCCACCACGGCGGTGTGCGCGTCGCCCGAGGCTGCACCGAGCGCGGGCCGAGGGACCTTCGCAGGCTGCGGCTTGGGCGGTGCCTCAGCCTTCGGCGGCGCGACCTCGGCGGGCGGCGGCGCAACCTCGGCGGGCGGCGGCGGCTCGGGCTCGCTGGGGGCCGGCTCGTCGGCTGCGCTCGGCTCCAGGCGGTCGGTCTTGACCTCGTCCGCGGAGTCCGTGCCGGGCGTGCTGGCCGGCGGCCGCTTGCGGCGACGCTTCTTGCGGGCTCCGTCCCCCTTGCGGCCGACGGTCTTGATCTTGCGCGCAGTCCGCCGCGCCTTGTCCGCGTTGGTCCGCACGGTCTCGAGCTCGTCCAGGCCCTCGTCGAGGTTCGTGAGGTCGATGGCCTCCTCGTCCTCGATGGGCGGAGGCTTCTCCTCGGCCGGCCGAGGGGGGAGGGGCTTCGGCACGAAGAGGCGCACGCGGAAGACGTAGGCCGCACCCTCGTGCTCGCCCGGTCCCGCGAAGCCGGCGTCGTCCCCGGCCGCCTGCACGGCGCGCATCTTCTCGACGATCGGCGTCAGATCAAGATCGCGCTTGGCCGGCGCGAAACCGCCCGCCGCCGTGGGCGTGAAGAGCTTCCAGGGGTGCT
>JAJDAI010000423.1 GCA_029261955.1 Deltaproteobacteria bacterium
GCCCTGGGCCAGCGCATCAAGCTGTCTCGCGCCGCCGGCCTGCGATGGAACGTCTCGGGCACCGCCTACCACGCGACCTTCGCCGAGGATCTCCGAGGCTCGCCGGTCTCCTCCTTGCGCCGCACCCGCATCGACCAGCTCAACCAGCTGACCCGCTTCGACCTGCACGCGATCGCGGGCCTGTCGCTGGCGGCGGGCATCGAGTGGGGCACGGAGTCCCTCGCGGTGGAGCGCGACCAGCGGGTGCCCGGCGGCGGGCGCCTGCACACCAACGAGGTCGAGCGCACACGGGAGTGGTCCTTCGAGCCCTGGATCCAGGGCGATCTGCGCCTCTTCGGCGACCGGCTGGAGCTGGTGCCCGGCGTGCGCATGACGGTGCACGACGCCTTCGGGGTCAACGGCGCCCCCTCCCTCGCCGTGCGCGTGAAGCTCTGGAAAGGCGCGACCGTGCGCGTGTCCGGCGCCCGCGGCTACCGCGCCCCCTCCTTGAAGGACCGCTTCCTGGTCTTCGACCACAGCGCGCTCGGCTACGTCGTCTACGGCGACCCCGCGCTGCAGCCCGAGTCGTCCTGGGGGCTCAACCTGAGCCTCGACCAGGACATCGCAGACGTCGTGCACTTGCGCATCGGCGGCTTCGCGAACCGGCTCGAGAACCTGATCACCTTCGTGAACGCCGGCGTCACCGGAGGCGTGACCAACGTCTTCGAGGCGAAGAACATCGCCGGCGCCCGCACCGTCGGCGCCCAGGCGACGGGCGAGCTGAAGCTGTCCTTCCTGCGCGCCACGGCGGCCTACCGATTCCTCTGGGCCTGGGCCGACGACGGCTTCTTCCTGCCCGACTCGCCGGTGCACGGCCTGCGCGCGACGGTCGAGGGGATCGTGACACCCATCGATCTGTCGGTGTACACAGCCATCGGATGGGAGAGCGAGCGCTTCGTGGACGCCGCACAGCGCCTCCGTTCCCCGGGACTCGTGCGCTGGGACGTGCGGGTCGAGAAACGATTCACAGGCCGGCACGACCTGTCGGTGTACGTCGGCGTGGACAACATCTTGAACCAGCACCGAGACCCCAGCGTGGAGGGCGACTTCCGCCCCGTCATCGGCCGCCGCATCGTCGGCGGCGTGCGTGGCCGACTCGGCTTCCCCGGCGAGAAGCAGCGACCGGGGGCGTCCCTGTGATCCGCCTGCTGATCGTGCTGCTGATCGCCGGCTGCCTGCCTGACGAGCCCATCGGCCAGGAGCCGGTCGAGACGAGGACCGTGACCTTGTCAGGGGACGGCTTCATCGACTTCGAGTCCGGGGCCCTGGTGGACGAGGCGGCCGGCTGGGACCTGCGCCTGGACGGCTGGAACCTGTTCCTGAACGGCGGCGAGTCGGGGCCCGGCAAGGGCGGCGGCATCGACATGGAGCTGCTGGACCTGGAGCTCCAGTTCGAGGACATGAACCGGCGGAACCAGGTCATCTGGTTCTTCTTCTTCGACTCCTACGCCTGCGCCCTCTCGGACTGGTGGTGGTACGCGCTCGACGGCACGCACACGCTCTTCAGCAACTACCACCCCTACGTCGTGCGGAGCGGGGGGGTGGACTACATGGTCCAGATCCTCGACTACTACGCGGTGGTGGAGGGCGCGGCGGAGGCCGGCTGGCCCGAGTTCCGCTGGGCGGCGGTGCCGGCGGATCCCTCCGAGGCCCCCGTGTCGACCCTCGAGCAGATCGACGCGCGCGCGGGCGGGCTCGGGGCGGACGCGGACGACCCAAACAACCGCTGGGCCTACTTCAGCTTCGCCGAGGGCGCGCTGGACATGAGCGACGCAGAGGCCCTCGAGTCCGCGGCCTGGGACCTGGGCTTCAAGCGCTTCAACATCAAGAGCAACAGCGGCCCCTCGGGCCCTGCGGGCGTGTTGACCGCGGACGCGGACCCCGAGCGGGGCGAGCAGCCGGCCGAGGTGCTGGAGTTCGCGCCGGGCAACCAGGCGGCCTACTTCGAGGACGCGATCCAGAGCTGGAGCGAAGGCGGGGACGCCGAATTCCAGGAGGACGACGTGCTCCCCGTGGTGCGCCGCTGGTTCCACGGGCGGCCGGGGACGCAGACCCCTCCGACGCTCTGGGAGGGGCGGTGGTTCCTGGTGACCGACCGGACGGGGGAGCCGCTGATCAAGCTGCGGGTGGTCTCGTTTGCCGGGGACGGGGAAGCCGGGCCCAGCGAGCTGGTGCTGGAGTACGGGTTCATTCCTTCTTAGGGGTGCTCACGCCGGGGGCTCTTGGTGGGAGACCTCTCGCCACGATCGCAACGGGCGCCACGTTCTGATGGGTGGTTGGGGCGGATCGGCGCTTCGGTGGGCCTGGTCTTGTTGGGGGCGCGCTGGTGGGCGCAGGGATCTCGCCCGCCGCGCTGGGCTCGGGGCAGTCGTGGCCAGCGTCCCTTGCTCTCAAACGGTGCTGAAGATGACCTCCCCGCCGATCGGATCGGTGTCACCGGCCTCGCTGGGCACCAGCAGGTGGCGGAACTTGTCGAGGTTGGCGACCAGCATCGGGCGCGCCTTGGCAAACGCGGCCTTCGACTCCCAGCGACCGACGACGCAGACCTTGTCTTCGCCGAACTGCACGTGGCGGACCTCGATCATCCCGGGCGCCCCGCCCATCTCCTTCGCAGCCTCGAAGTTGCT
>JAJDAI010000424.1 GCA_029261955.1 Deltaproteobacteria bacterium
GGGCTCTACCTCAGCGTGGCCCAGATGGACTGGCTCAAGGCCGGCCTGAGCGCCAGCACCGCCCGCTTCAAGCTGATCCTCAACTCGGTGCCGATCATCGATTTCGGGGGCTGGATCGGGAACATCAGCGCCGACGACCGATGGCAGGGCACGCCGGGGCAGCGCGGGGAGCTGCTGGCCCACATCGAAGACGAGGGCCTCGGCGGGGTGCTCTTCCTGAGCGGGGACATGCACTTCGGCTCGGTGTGCCGTGTCTCGCCGCAGGCCACGGTGGGCGCGTCGCTGTGGGAGGTGATGGCGGGGCCCGCGGGCAGCAACATCAACCCCATGGCCTGGGTCGCGCCCGCCTCGAACCCGCAGTACGACCTGGTCATCAAGGAGTGGAACACGGTCCTGCTCGACCTCGATCCGGCCAGCGGCGAGGTGGCGGTGAGCTTCGTCGGCGACGGCGGCGACGTGGTCGGCGAGCGCCTGCTGACGCTGTAGGGGGGGCCCGGGCCTTACCCCAGCCTTGGCTTCCCTCCCCCGCGAGACTGTGGTCTACGGTGGGTTGTCGACCCCGCCGTCGCCTTCCCAGGACTCCGCATGACCCTCCGCCACGCCGCCCTGCTCGCGCTCGCCTCCCTGCTGGCCGCCTGCCCGCCCGGCGAGACGCCGCCGAGTGAGACCGACGACGACGACGGGCCCACCGAGCCCGATCCGACGCCCTCCGAAGAGCCCGACCCCGGGCTGTGCACCCCGGTCGCCACCCTCAGCTGCGGCGATCACTGGGCCGGCGACAGCAGCGATCCCGCCTCGGGCGCGACCTCGACCATCGACTCCTGGCCGGACGTGGTGGGCAACTACAGCGGGCCCGAGGTGGTCTTCGCCTTCGAGTCCGGAGCGGACCAGGACGTGGAGTTCGCGCTCTACAAGCCGCGGCCCCTCCACATGGACCAGGACGTGTTCCTCATCGAGGGCGATGCCCCCTGCAACCGGGACAACGCGATCGAGCGCGGCTTCAACTCAGTCCAGTTCGAGGCCGAGGCGGGGCAGACCTGGTACCTCGCCGTCGACGGCTTCGGAGGCGACGCAGGGGAGTTCGAGGTCGACCTGATCTGCGACGAGCCCACGGTCCTGCCGTCCTGCAGCGGCCTCGCCTTCTTCGAGCTCGTGGTCACGGACGGCTGGGGTCGTCCGCTCGATGGGGTGCAGGGCGCGCAGCCCGCGCAGCTGTCCCAGGACGGCGACTTCTCCCAGGTCTTCTCCGCCCCGGACTTCCTCGATGCGGACGTGCAGTGGACCGTCGTGGGTCCCTCCATGCCCTCGGCCGAGGCCTCGGGCGACGCCCGCGTGGCCATGTCCCGGGACAGCCGCTCCCTGCCCGGCTACGACGACCTCTGCGCGGTGACCACCTTCTACGTGGGCCTGACCCACCTTTGGTTCTCGTCCGAGGCCCCGCGCCCCCCCCGGGCTGACGCGTCCCCCGAGCTCTTCCTCTCCGGGGAGGAGCAGTGGGAGTCGGTGTACGACGATCTGCTGCAGGCCAACGAGTCGGTCAACTGGGCCACGTGGTGGTGGGCATCGGACCTGGAGCTGGTGCGTCCGCCCGAGCACCCGACCATGACCGAGGAGGAGCGCGAGCCCTACACGGTGCTCACGGTGCTCGACGACCTGTGGGGCGTGCCCAAGCGCATCAACGTGACGAACTTCTGCGGCGAGGGCTGCTTCGACCTGTTCACCTGGATCACCGCCGACGGCCCGCTGGAGGATCGGGGGGAAGACCCCGACGACGACTGGGAGGTGGTGATGCAGAGCAACGAGACCTCCATCGCCCCCTACGAGGACTTCGACGCGCCGGAGATCGTCGTCGACTACGGGGTCCGCCTCAAAGGCTGGCCCGAGTTCACCAACCGGGTCTTCGCGCCTCTGGGGCCCGAGGCGGACGAGGCGCGCGGCCTGGCCCTGCCGATCGCGTCGTACCACCAGAAGCTGATCACCATCGACACGAGCGCGGCCTACGTGGGCGGGATGAATACGAAGGGGACCGACTGGGACACCCTGGAGCACGGGGTCTTCGAGCCGCGGCGCATGGACTTCGACTCCGATCTGGAGGACCGGGCGGCGGTCGAGGCGGGCGAGGAGCGCTCGGACCTGATGCCCCGCAAGGACTACGGCGTGCGCGTGCAGGGCGCCCTCGTGGGGGACGTGGACGCGCTCCTGTCCCAGCGCTGGAACCAGGCCATCGACGACGGCGTGCCGCTCAGCGAGTACGCCCAGCCCTTCGCCCCCGCGTTGACGCCCGAAGGCAGCGGCCCCGGCCTCCTGGCCCAGCTGCAGCTGACGCTTCCGGCCCCGGCGCCGGAGCGCTCCATCCTGGAGGGGCTGCAGAGGGCCCTCCGCCAGGCGCAGGACTACATCTACATCGAGGACCAGTACTGGCGCTCACCCCTGCTCAACGAGGTCATCCTCGAGGTGCTGCTCGAGCGCCCCCAGGTGCAGCTGATGGTGGTCACCCAGGCGATGTCCAGCGCCGACCCGGCGGCCTACTGGACCGTGCAGACGGACGCGCTCTACAAGGACCAGGTCCCGGACCAGTACCGCACGCTCCAGGTGAACTCCTTCGACATCGAGTTCGTCGATGGCTTGTTCGGTGACTACGTGCAGGACCACCTGTGGGGCATGAGCCTGCACAGCAAGCTGGTGATCATCGATGACGTCTACCTGAGCGTGGGCTCGGCCAACCGCAACAACCGGGGCCTGCTCTACGAAGGGGAGGCGAACATCGCCGTGTTGGACGCCGCTTGGGTGCGCGAGCAGCGGGTGCGGATCTTCGCGAACATGCTGGGGCCGGCGCGCTCGGCGGGGCTGGAGACGGCCACGGCCTCCGAGGTCTTCGAGGCCTTCGAGGAGGCGGCCGCCTGGAACGAACAGGCAACGACCTGGTGGGCCGACAACGGCGACGATCTGAGCTGGGACGACGCCGTGGAGGCCTCGTCGATGACGTGGCCTGACGGCTTCCTCTACCCGCTCGACCTCGACGGCGGCTGGTTCGTGGAGCCCGGCCCCGATGCGTTCTGAGGGGCCCCTCCGCTACTTCGCCAGACCGCTCAGCCCCTCGACGTCCGCCAACAGCGCCGCCAGCGCCTCACTCGCGCCGGGCTTGTCGCCGTCCGTCGCGCTGGCCTTGATCGCCTTCGCCTGCGCGCTGATCTTCTTGGCGATCTCGCCCGCGTTCGACTGACCTTCGCCCGCCAGACCCGTGGCCTTGCCCGGCACCGCGTCGGCCAGCTCCACGAGGCGCGCGCAGGCCCGGTGCAGGCTCGCGATCTTGTCCCCATCGAGCGCCGTCTTCGCCGCGCTCTGCTGTTCCCGCAGCTCGGCGACGATCCCGACGTAGGTGTCCGGGGTGCTCGCGGCCTTGGGCGCCTCAGGCTGAGGCGCGGGCTCGTGACCGTGCCCGCTGGGGTGGGCGAAGGCGGTGCTGGCGAGGAGCAGGGACGCGAGCAGGATGATCTTCATGGGGGCTCCGGTCAGGGCAGGGGCGCGAGGTCGCGGTAGACCCCGCTGGTCTTGAGGGTGACGGTGGTGGGCTGGCTGCGCAGGTTCTTCCAGTACCAGCCGTGCACGCCCTCGAAGGGGGCCTCGAAGGCGCCTTCGAAGTCGGTCGCCTGGCCCTTCTCGTGGCTGGTGAACACGTCCTTGGCGGCGCCCTTGGGCTCGCCGTGGAAGTCGAAGAACACGGCGCCGCCGTCGGTCTGCCAGGCGTAGACGAGCTCGTCGCCCGCGCGCATGGACGCCTTGACCTCGAGGCCCTCGCGGGGGCCGAGGGTGACGGTCAGCTCGTCGCTCCGGAACGCGTACTCGGGCGCCGCCTCGGGCTTGGCGGGCGCAACCTCGTCGGGGTTCTTCAGCTCCCCGATCTGCGTCAGGCCCAACCAACCGCCCACGCCGGTGGGGTCGATGCCCTCCTCGGCCGGCAGGACCACGGTCACGCCCAGCAGCGCGGCCACGAGCACGGCGCCGAGGGAGGCCCGGATCAGGAACGGGACGGACGGCAGGGCCTCGGGATCGAGGGGCTGCTCGGGGGAGGGGCTCGAAGGCTCAACCATGGGAGAAGCCGTGCACCTGGTAGGCGGCGAGGGCGAAGCCGGCGATCACCAACGCGATGTTCGCCAGACGCGCGTGCCGCGTGAACGACGCCGTGCGCCGCCAGAAGCCCATCGCGATGAGGATCATGCCCAGCGCCAGGAACTGGCCGATCTCGACCCCGACGTTGAAGGCCAGGATGTTGCCGATCAGCCCCTCGGGGTCGAGCTTGAAGTCCTGCAACTTCGTCGCCAGCCCGAAGCCGTGCACCAGGCCGAAGAGCAGCACCGCGGCCTTCGTGTTCGGCTGGAAGCCCAACCAGCGCTTGAGCAGGCCCAGGTTGTCGAAGCCCTTGTAGGCGACGGACAGGCCGATGACCGCGTCCACCAGGAAGGGGTTCACGTCAGTGCCGCTGAGCACGCCGTAGAGCAGCGTGGCGCTGTGCCCCAGCGCGAAGAGCGAGACGTAGGTGGCGACGTCGCGCATCCGGAAGAGGAAGAAGATGACCCCGACCAGGAAGAGCAGGTGGTCGTAGCCCGTGACCATGTGCTTCGCGCCCAGGTAGGCGAAGGGCCCGAGCTGGCTGCCGGTGCTCTGCTCGATGAAGAGCTGGTCCCCGCCCGCGACGCCGTGCGCGAAGGCCATCGCAGGGAGGCTCCCGGCGATCAAGGAGGCGAAGGCGAGCCGTCGGAGGCGGTCGGTCAAGCGGTCTCTCCGGGGTGGGCTGGGGGCCAGGGGGCGGCGGGAAATGGGGGAGGCGGCGGGCCCTTCGCCGTCATCTCGTAGCGTCTGTCGACACCTACGGCGGCCGATAGTAGGTTGCCTTTGGACTCGAGGGAAGGCCGCAGACCATGAAGCCACTGGGAGAGCTCGAAACCGCCGTCATGGACATCGTGTGGGCCCAGCCCGGCCTCACGGTGCGGGAGGTCGCGGACCTGCTCGCCCACCAGCGCAAGCGGGCCTACACGACCGTGATGACCACCCTGGACCGCCTGCACGGCAAGGGCCTGTTGGGTCGCACGAAGGACGGCCTGGCCTGGCGCTACGCCGCGCTGATGAGCCCGGCCGAGTTCGAGCAGGCCATCGCCGACCGCCTCGCGGGTGAGTTCCTCCGTGCGCACGGCGAGGTCGGCATCGCGGCCTTCGTGGACGCGGCCGGCACCGACGACGCGCTGCTGGACCGGCTGGCCGAGCTGATCGAGCAGCGGCGGGCGGAGCGGTGATGGGCTGGTTGCTGCTCCTGCTGGAGTCCGCGGGCATCGCGGCCGCCATCGCCTGCCTGGTGTCGCTCGCCTCGTGGGGGCTGCTGCGGCGGGTGGACGCCCAGCGAGTTCCTCCGGCGCGGCGGGCCGACCTGGCGCTGCTGGCGGGCGTCTCCCCGATGCTGGTGGCGCTCGGGGTCCTGGTGGCCCTGTCCCTGCCGTCGCTCCTGCAGCTCCTGGGTCTGCAGGCCGATCACTGCATCGCGCATCCGCACCACCGCCACCTCTGCGCCCTGCACGGCTTCGGTCAGGACCCGGTCCTGGTGCTGGCCGGAGTGGCCGCGCTGGTCACCAGCGGGCTGCGGGGCCTCCGACTCGCGGCCTCCCACTGGCGTGCCTCGCGCTCGCTCGCCGCCTTGGAGCGGCTCGGCACCTGGACCTGGGGTCCCGCTGCTCCGCTCGTGCTGGTTCCTGGCTCGACCTGGCTGTCGCTTGCGGTCGGGCTGCTGCGTCCCCGTGTTCTGATGAGCGCGGCGCTGCGGCAGCGCCTCGACGAGCCGGCCTTCGCGGCCGTCATCGCGCACGAAGAGGCGCACCTGCACCGCCGCGATCCCCAGGCCCTTGCGCTGCTGGGCTGGGCCAGCCTCTTCGCCGCGCCCTGGGTGGCGCCGTCCGTTCGCGCGATCTTCCGGGAGGCCGCCGAGGAGGCCAGCGATGCTGTCGCGGCGGAGCAGCTCGGAGGCCGTGTCGTCGCCCGGGCGCTGGTCGCAGTGGCCCGGCTCCACCGTCCGCCGCCCACCCTGGGCCTGGCCTTTGGCGCGACCTCCGTCGAGCGGCGTGTTCGGGCCCTGATCGAGCCACAGCACGCGTCCGCGCGGTCGTTCGCGGCTCGGATCGTGCTCGCCGCAGCCCTCGGCACGCTGGCCTTCTCCACCGGGGGAGCCGACCTGATCCACCACGCCGTCGAGTCGTGGATCCAGTCGCTACTACAGACTGATA
>JAJDAI010000425.1 GCA_029261955.1 Deltaproteobacteria bacterium
ATCGATCCCCTCATCACCACCGCCGCCTGGACCTGGAGTTCGGGCCAGGAGGACGCGTTCGCGGGGGTCGAGCTGAGCGCCGCGGGCGACGTCAACGGCGACGGCTTCGGCGACGTGCTCGTGGCCGCCACCACCTGGAGCGGGGACCACAACAGCGAAGGCGCCGTCTTCCTCTTCCTCGGCGAAGCAGGCGGCCTCGCCGCAGAGCCCAGCTGGTCCGCGAGCGGCGGCCAGGCGGAGGCCAACTTCGGCGCCGACCTCGCGGGCGGCGGCGACGTCAACAACGACGGCTACGCGGACTTCCTGGTCGGCGCGTCCCTCTACAACGGCACCACCGGGTCCAACAGCGGCCGGATCTTCCTGTGGCTCGGCGGCCCCGCCGGCCCCGAGGACACCGCCGACTGGACGGCCGACGGGCTGGCAGCGGACGCAAGGCTCGGCTCGGCGGTGGCCTTCCTCGGCGATCAGGACGACGACGGGGACAGCGAGATCCTCGCCGGCGCCCCGGGCCTGGCGAACGACAGCGGCTGGATCGGGCTCTGGCAGGGCTCGGCCTCGCCCAACACATCGCCGTCCTGGGTCCGGGTCGGCCCGCACGACGACGCCGGGCTCGGCTTCGCGGTCGCCGGGCTCGGCGACGTCAACGGCGACGGGATCGCCGACTTCGCAGCGGGCGCGCTGGGGGCCAACGACGCGAACGGCGCGCCGCTCGAAGTCGGCGCCGTGATGGCCTGGCATGGCCCGATCACCAGCGGAACCACCCCCGCCGACTGGCGACGCGACGGCACCGATCCCGGCTCCCGCTTCGGCCAGGCGATCAACGCCGCGGGCGACGTCAACGGCGACGGCTACGCCGATCTCGTCGTCGGCGCCTACCTGAGCGACCTGCCCCACGTCGACGGAGGGCGGGCCTTCCTGTTCCACGGCAGCAGCAGCGGGCTGGAGTCCAGCATCGCCTGGAGCATCGGGGCGACCCAGAGCGGCGGGCAGCTCGGCTTCGACGTCGCGGGGGCGGGCGACCTGAACGGCGACGGATTCGCCGATCTGGCCGTGGGTCAGCCCGGCGGCGCCGAGCGGGTGAAGATCTACTTCGGGCCCCTCGCGTCGACGGACACCAACCCGGACGAGGACCTGCTCTCGGGCCTGGGCGACGTCGACTACGGCACGGCCGTGGCCGGCGCCGGGGACGTGAACGGCGACGGCTTCGCCGACCTGATCGTGGGCGCACCCTTCTTCAGCGACGCCGCGGAGGGCGAGGGCCTCGCCCTGCTCTACCTGGGGCACGGCGGCGTGCCCAGCGTGGCCGGAGCGCAGATCATCCTGGGCACCGCGACCTCCCAGCAGAGCGGCACCGCGCTCGCCAGCGCCGGGGACGTCGACGGGGACGGCTTCGACGACGTGCTCTTCGGGGGACCGGGTCACGACGACGGGAGCGGCGCGGTGGGCGCGGTGGCTGTCTTCAGCGGCTCGGCGGCAGGGCTCGCGGAAAACGGGGGCTCGGTCCTGCTCGGAGACGAGGCCGACGCGCGGTTCGGCGCCGATGCGACCGGCGTGGGCGACGTGGACGGCGACGGCTACGACGACGTGGTCGTGGGCGCGCCCCTCGACTCGGCTGGCGGCAGCGAAGCCGGGCAGGTCTTCCTGTACGGAGGCGGGCCGAGCGGGCTGGAGTCCACGGTGCTCTGGAGCTGGGTCGGAGAGATCGAGGCCCTGGTCGGCACCTCGGTCGCCGGCGGCGACCTCAACGGCGACGGCTTCGGCGACGTCGTCGTGGGTGCACCGGGCAGCGAGGGCCAGGCCAGCGGCGAAGGCGGCGTCTTCGTCTGGTTCGGCGGACTCGCCGGTCTGAACGCCGACCCGGACTGGTCGACGGTCTCGGGGCAGGGGGGCGCCGGCCTGGGCTCGTCCGTCGCCGTCGTCGGGGACGTCAACGGAGACGGCATCGACGACCTGCTCATCGGAGCCCCCGGCTGGGACGACGGCTCCCTGGACGAAGGCCAGGTGCGGTTGCACCTGGGCAGCCCCTCCGGGCCGGAGCTCGTCGCGAGCTGGACGGCCGAGGGAGGCCAGACAGACGCCCAGCTGGGCGCCGCGGTGGCGCGCGCGGGCGACGTGAACGGCGACGGCTTCGACGACCTCGCCGCGGGCGCGCCGGGCTTCACCGACGGCCTGCCCGGCCAGGGTGCGGCCATGATCTGGCACGGGCCCGCCCCGGCGAGCGCGGAGGACTGGATCTCGACGGGCACGACCGCGGAGGCCGCCTTCGGCTCTGCGCTGGCAGGCGGCGGCGACGTCGACGGCGATGGCTTCGCGGACCTCGGCGTGGGGGCGCCGCTGGACGAGGACGGGGTGTTCGACGCCGGCCGCATCGCCCTCTACCTGGGCTCCCCGTCGGGGCTGCTCTTCCTGCCGGACGCCGCGCTCTACGGCGACCAGGAGAACGCGCGCCTGGGCGCCGCGGTGGGCGCCCTCGGCGACGTGAACGGGGACGGCTTCGACGACGTCGCCTTCAGCTGGCCGCTCTGGGACGAGGGCGGGCTGACGGACCGGGGCCAGATCGCGGTGCTCTACGGCGGCAGCGAGGACTCCGACATCGTGCTCGCCTCGGGCGGCCCCGACGCGAGCGACCCGAGCACCGGGCTGCGCGTCGGTCCCGGCGGCCGCGTGAGCACGGCGGACCGCTTCACCATCGGCATGACCCACCGCACCGCCTTCGGCCGCACCACGGTGCGCCCGCAGATCGAGGTGAAGCCCCTCGGCACGCCCTTCGACGGGCTGGGCCTGGAGGAGCCGCTCGGCTGGTTCGACACGGGCCTGGACGGCGCCTACCTCGAGCAGACGGCCGAGGGCCTGACCTTCGACACCGCCTACCACTGGCGGGTGCGCACGCGCATCGAGGTGTCCGCGGGCCGGCACCAGGGCTGGGGACGCTGGTACCTCGGTGGCCGCGGAGGCTCGCCGCAGGGCACCCACATCCGCACGGCCTGCAACGACGACCTCGACGGCGACTCGCTCTGCGACGGCGTGGATCCGGACGGCGACGGAGACGGCGACCCGCAGGTGACCGACTGCGACGACTCCGACCCGGCCTTCCACAGCGCCGCCGCGGAGCTCTGCGACGCCCTCGACCACGACTGCGACGGCAGCCTGGTCGACGAGTTCGACGACACCGACGGCGACGAGGACCCCGACTGCACCGACCCCGACGACGACGCGGACAACAGCGACGACGTCGACGACTGCGCTCCCCTGGATCCCGACATCCACCCCGGCGCGGCCGAGTCCTGCGACGAGATCGACTCCGACTGCGACGGCGACCTCGTGGACGGCGAGCTCGACAGCGACGGCGACGGCGACCCCGACTGCACCGACGTCGACGACGACGGCGACGGCAGCGAAGACGGCGACGACTGCGCCCCGCTGGACCCCGACATCCACCCCGGCGCCGACGAGCTCTGCGACGGCGTGGACCAGAACTGCGACAGCGACATCTCGGGCGAGCTGGACGGCGACGGGGACGGCTCCCTCGCCTGCGACGACTGCGACGCCGTCGACCCGGTCACCCACCCGGGCGCGGACGAGCTCTGCGACGGCCTCGCCAACGACTGCACCGGCGACGCGGACCTCGTCGGCGGCGAGTGGGACACCGACGGCGACGGCTCCCTGGCCTGCGACGACTGCGACGACATCGACGCCGCGCGCTTCCCCGGCAACCTCGAGCTCTGCGACGGGCAGGACAACGACTGCGACGACGCCACCGACGAAGCCGCCGACCAGGACGGCGACGGCGAGACGCTCTGCTCGGGTGACTGCGACGACGACGAACCCACCATCTTCCCGGGCTCCCCCGAGC
>JAJDAI010000426.1 GCA_029261955.1 Deltaproteobacteria bacterium
GCAGCGGCGAGCGAGCCCCCACCTGCCCCGACTGCCTGACGCTGTGCCCGGACGGCGCGGAGGGTGACGAGGACTGCGTCGCCCTGGCCTTCCTGGTGGACATCGTGCGCCGGAGCGACGACGGCGCCTTCATCGAAGACGGCGGCCAGCTCATCGGGGCCGGGTTGGGGGTCCGGGAGGCCGACGGCGACGAGTTCGAGGTGATGGTGTTCAATTGGACGGTCCCGCTGAGCGACCCGCCGGGCGGCGACGATGGCTGGGGGGACGGCTGGATCGGGACCCTGGGGGAAGACGGTGAGGAGTTCGTGACGGACGAGTTCATCAGCAACGACGGGCGCATGGTGATGTGCTGGGACGCGGCCGACGGCGCGGGCAACGAAGTGCAGCCGGAATGCCCGTAGCGACAACTCCCCGCCGACAGGAGACCTGATGGACGCCACGTTGCCGAAGCTCGAGCGCCCCATGCACCTGTGGCGTGCGCGGATCTTCGCGTCCACCTGGCTCTGCTACGCCGGCTTCTACTTCTGTCGGAAGCCCTTCTACATCGTCAAATCGGAGCTGGGCGAGAGCTTCGGATGGGACGCCGCGGCGCTCGGTCTCATCGGCTCCGTCTACCTGATCGCCTACACCATCGGTCAGTTCGTGGCCGGTTGGTCCGGCAACAAGTTCGGGCCGCGCAACATCCTCATGGGCGGCATGGCGACCTCGATCCTCTGCGGGATCGCCTTCGGCACGACCAACAGCCTGGGCACCTTCGTGGGCTTCATGGCGCTCAACGGCTTCGCGCAGGCGACCGGCTGGGCGGGCACCGTCGGCACGATGGGCAACTGGTTCCGCCGCCACGAACGCGGGACCGTGATGGGGTTCTGGGCCACCTGCTACCAGTGGGGTGGGGTCTTCGCGAACGGCCTGGCGGCCTGGGCGCTGGGGGCGCTCGGCTTCAAGTACAGCTTCTTCGCCGGCTCGCTGGTCCTGCTGTTCGTGCTGATCTTCTTCTTCTTCAACCAGCGCAACCAGCCCGAGGACGTCGGGCTGGAGCTCAACGACGCCAAGGAGGAGGACGACGGAGGCGACGGCAGCTGGTCGCGCTCGGTGATCACGACGGTCCTGCTGGTCGGCGTCTTCTACTTCTTCGTGAAGTTCATCCGCTACGCGCTCTGGTCCTGGGTGCCCTTCTTCCTGTCGCGCAACTACGGCATGGAGGGCGACGACGCGGGCTACCTGTCCACGGTCTTCGATCTGGCGGGCGTGGGCGGCGTGGTGGCCGCGGGCTTCGTGTCGGACCGCTTCTTCGGCGGACGGCGGGCGAAGGTCAGCTTCATCCTCCTGCTCGCGATGGTGGCCGCCACGGTGGTCATGTACACCGCCGGCCAGAGCGCGCTGCTGCTCTTCGCGATCTCGCTCGGGCTGGTCGGCTTCTCGCTGTACGGGCCCGATGCGCTGATGACCGGCGCGGCGGCCCAGGACATCGGCGGCAAGCACGCGACGCTGGCGGCGGGGATCATCAACGGCATGGGATCCATCGGATCGGTGGCCCAGGAATTCGTGATCGGGAGCCTCTACGAGTCGGGCGAAGGGGCCTTGGGGCCGATCTTCGCGATGCTCGTGGTGGCCGCGTTGCTGGCGGCGGCCTCGCTGGCGGTCGTGCTCGTGCGGAACCGGATGGGCATCTCGGACGTGTGAGGCTCAGGGGGCGGGCCAGGGACTCCCTCGGTGGTCCCTGGCGCGCTGCCCAGAGCGAGCTGCCCGGCCGAAGGCTGCCGCCTACCAGCCGAGGCGCTCCAGCAGATCCTCGACGATCATCGGCGCGCCCAGGATCGCGTCCGTCTTGCCCGGCACGTTCGAGGGCGCGGTGAAGACGCGTCCACCGGCGGCGGTCACGACCGCCTGCGAGGCGCAGAGGTCCCAGGGCGCGAGGCCGGGGTCCACCGTCGCGCCGATGCTGCCGCGCAGCACCATCGCGTGGGCGAAGCAGTCGCAGTAGCCGCGGAACAGCGGCAGCGACGTGAGCTTGCTGTGGTCGTCCTCGCGGCCGCTCTCGGCGAACCAGAGCGGGTCTCCCGCGCAGATGATCTCGGACTGGTAGCCCTCGCCCATGGGGCGGTCCTCGATGAAGACCGGTTGGCCGTTGCAGTGCGCGCCGAGTCCGTGCCCACCCGCGTACAGCTCGCCGAGGGCGGGCAGGTTGATGACGCCCAGGATCGCCTCGTCGGTCTCGCGGTCCTCGAGGCCGAGCAGCGTGCCGAAGAGCGGCAGGCCGCGGCTGAAGGAGATCGTCCCGTCGATGGGGTCGATGATCCAGCGGTAGCGGCGCCCGCGGTCGAGCTCGCCCTCCTCTTCGCCCAGCAGGTCGATCTCCGGCGTTCTGGCCTGGAGGATCTCCCGGATGACGCGCTCGGCCTGCTTGTCGGCCAGGGTGACGGGGGAGCCGTCGCCCTTGTGCTCGGCGGTGAGGTTCGGGCTGCGGAAGAGCTCCATGATCGGCACGGCGGCCGCCTCGGCGGCGTCGATGGCGACCTGGAGCGTGTCAGCGAGGTCGAGGGATCGGCTCATGGGCGGAGCCTAGCAGCCTCGCTGATGGCCGATCAGCGGCTCGATCAGGTGGGCTGGGCTGCCCTGGCATCCGGGGCCTTCAGCCGCGCTCGCTCAGCCACCTGTGCGCCTCGTCGACGCTGCGCACCGCGCCCATCAGCTGCGCCCTCATCAGCCCGCGCGCGGCCTCGCCGACCCGGGGTCCCGGACCGCCCACCTGCCGACCGATCTCGCGGGACGAGAGCAGCGGCTTCGGCAGCGGGGGCACCGGCAGGTCCTTGGGGGTCCGCTGGCCTGCGGTGCGGTCCAGCATCGCCAGGAAAGGCGCCACCGCGGCCTCGGCGGCCGCCTCGCTGTCGTGCTGTGCCGCGATGCCCAGCAGGCCGAAGGCGGCCCCGCAGGTCCAGG
>JAJDAI010000427.1 GCA_029261955.1 Deltaproteobacteria bacterium
TCCTGACCCCGGGGTCAGGACATTGCGGGGGGTCAGGACATTCCGGGGGGTCAGGACATCAGCGGGCGAAGAGCTGCCCCGGGTCCTGGAAGGCCTTGAACTCCAGGGCGTTGCCGCTGGGGTCCCGGAAGAAGAGCGTCGCCTGCTCGCCCGGCTGGCCCGCGAAGCGAATCTTCGGCGGGATCACGAAGCTCACGCCGGCGGCGCGCAGCCGCTCGGCCAGCGCGTGCCAGTCATCCCAGCCCAAGACGACGCCGAAGTGCGGCACCGGGACGTCGTCGCCGTCCACCGGGTTGCTCGCGCCCGCAGCCTGCTCGGCGAGGTGCGCGACGAGCTGGTGCCCAAAGAAATCGAAGTCGATCCAGCGGGTCGATTCGCGGCCGACGCCGCAGCCCAGCACGTCGACGTAGAAGCGGCGGGCCGCCTGCAGGTCGCTCACGGAGAAGGCGAGGTGGAAGGGGGCTGGCATGGCGGAGCGTACCGTGGTGGAACCTTCCTTCGCGGCAGGGGTCCGTTTCGCAAGAAAGTTGAAACCCAGGCTGGGGAGCCGGGTAGTTCCTTCTGAGAGCAGCGCCACGAGGCGCAATCCGGGAGTTCCATGGTCGAGGCTTCGACGCGACCGGCACCGTCCGACGTGGTCATCCACGTCGAGCACCGCATGCTGCTTCAGCGGCACCTGCGGGGCGACGCCGATGCGTTCACGGCCCTGGTCGCGGACCTCGGCGGGCCGGTGTGGCGGACTCTGGGCCGCTGCGGCGTGCCCGCCTCCGACCGGGACGACTTGTTCCAGGAGGTCTTCGTGAAGGTGCACCGCCACGCCGCGACCTTCCAGGCCGACCGGCCGCTCAAGCCCTGGGTGCTCGCCATCGCGCTCAACACCGTGCGCAGCTTCTTCGCGCGCCGCCGGGTCGACACCGACCTCGAAGCGCTGCCCGAGCGAGCCTCGAGGGAGCCCTCGTCCCAGGCCCTGCTGGAGGCCCGCGAGAGCGCCAGCTGGATCGAGGAGCGGGTGGGCCGCCTGCCCGCCGCGCAGCGCGACATCGTCGTGATGATCTGCCTGGAGGGCGTGGCGCAGAAGGACGTCGCTGCCGCCCTCGGCCTGCCCGTCAACACCGTGAAGACGCACCTCCGACGGGCCCGCCTGGCCCTGGCCGAGGACCTGCAACGCCGCGCTGTGGCGCTGAACCGGGAGGCGGGCCGATGATCGACGTGCACGCCCACGTGCAGGACCTGCTCGCCGAAGACCGCCCGCTGGGGCCGCTGGAGCAGGAGCACCTGGAGCACTGCGAAGAGTGCTCTGCCGTCGCGGACTCGCTGCGGGCGCTGGACGGGCTCTTCGCGGAGCTGCCGCAGGACGAGCCGCCCGCCGCGCTGGTCGCGGCGACGGTGGCGGCGGTGCAGCAGCAGCCGGACGAGTCGCCGGTGGTGATCCGCCCGCTCTGGCGGCGGCCGCCCATGCTGGCCGCGGCCGCACTGCTGCTGGTCGGCCTGACCGGCTCGCTCTTCCTCACCCTGGCGCGGACCAACATGGCCTACGAGCTGGGCGTGCCCGCCCTCTTCGAGACCGCGGACTCCGAGATCGACACGGTGGACGCGAATCTCGACGGCGACTCGAACCGGTGGCACGCAGCGGATGCACCCCCGGCGGCCGCCCCCGCCGAGGCCCGAGGCGGCGACGGCTGGAGCGGGAACGAGGGGCTCGGGGGCTTCGGTTCGCGCGGGGCCGCACCGGAGCCGAGCGCGCCCGCGGTCCAGGGCATGCGGCGCCCGACCGACCTGGACGGCGCGAACTTCGGGGACATCTTCCAGCCGGAGGTGCGGCGGCGGATCCAGACGAAGCGGGAGGGCAAGCGGGACGCGGGCATCAACATCGTGGACCCGAGGGGGCGGCCGGATCCGCGCCTGGACAGGCGTAGGGGCGGGAAGGTCGAACTCCGCCGCTCCGAACTGGACAAGAAGATCGCGGAGAGCACCGGCCTGCTCGCCGAGATCACCGAGCTGAACCCGCCTCCCCCGACCACCACCGAATCGACCTCCAGCGCCGATCGCGGCCCCTCCCCCGAGCCCACGCCCCCCAGCGGCGAAGGGGAGCGCATGCGCCTCCTCGAGAAGGAAGTCTCGGAGAAGGGCCTTCTGGCGCTCATCGGCACCACCGGCGACGGTGACGATCGCCTCTCAGACGCCTCCGAGGAGCTGCCCGCGCTCGACCTGGAGCTCGTCCCCGAGCAGGACGCGGCGGGCCTCGACGAGTCGCTCGCGCTGCTCGAGCGGCAGTCGGGTAGGGCCCGCGATCGAGGGCACGAGAAGTCGAAGGTCGGGGGCAAGGACGGGCAGGGGCAGCGCAGCCCGGACAGCTCGAGCGCGTTCCGCTACGCAAACGACGGCGGCGCCCTGGCCTGGCTGCAGCAGAACTCCGGGCTCGAAGGCCTGCAGTACAAGCAGGCGGCCGGCTACTGGCGCAACACCTACGTGCCCGGCGACCCCGTGCTGCGCCGGGTGCAGTCACGCCTGCGGCAGATCGACCCCGCGGGCCTGGGTCTGAGGCCCATCGACGGCCAGCTCGACCTCGCGTCGCGGCAGGTGCGCCAGCCCTTCGATCGCCCGATGGACAGCGCGCTCGCCGCCTACCTGCACGCCGATCGGCGCGGCGTCGAGGGCCCGACCCGCATGCGCATCCAGGTGGGCATCCAGGCGACCGAGCGCCGCAGTGGCCGCCGCCCGACCATGAACATCGCGGTCGTGCTGGACCTCAGCGAGGCGCCGGCCAGCGCCGACGCAGCGGCCATGCGCGCCTTCATCGAGGCGCTGTCCGAGGCC
>JAJDAI010000428.1 GCA_029261955.1 Deltaproteobacteria bacterium
GCCGACATCGTCATCGAGGACGGTCCCGCTCAGATCAGCAGGGAGGCAGTCAGCCGCCGCATCAACGTCGAGGCCAACGTTCGCGGCCGCGACCTGGCCTCCTTCGTGGCCGAGGCGCGCGAGAGGGTGGATCGCGAGGTCGAGCTTCCGCCGGGCTGGCGCGTGGCGTGGGGTGGGCAGTTCGAGAATCTCGAGGCTGCCGCGGAACGCCTGGCCATCCTCGTCCCGCTCGCACTGGGGCTCATCTTCGTGCTGCTCTACCAGGCGTTTGGCAGCGGCCGGCTGGCATCCCTGATCTTCCTGAACGTGCCTATGGCGACGACCGGCGGGCTGGTCGGGCTCGCGCTTCGCGGCTACCCGCTGTCCATCTCCGCGGGCGTCGGCTTCATCGCGTTGTTCGGGGTCGCGGTCCTCAACGGGGTCGTACTCGTGTCGTACATCGTTCAGCTGCGGGAGGACGGGCTCAGCCCCGTGGAGGCGGCGGCGGACGCGGCCGCGATCCGCTTGCGGCCAGTGTTGATGACCGCGATGGTCGCCTCCCTGGGCTTCCTGCCGATGGCGCTCGCGACCTCTGCGGGCGCGGAGGTGCAGCGGCCTTTGGCGACCGTCGTGATCGGTGGCCTGATCACCTCGACGCTGCTGACGATGTTGGTGTTGCCAGTGATCTACCCCTGGTTCGATCGAGGGGAGGGCGAGGAGGCATGAGGGGCAAGGCGCGAGGGCCCGCCGAGCACGACCACCATCACGACCACGAGGACAGCGCAGCGGAGGAGGCCGGCTCGGCAGGTGGACCGCGCAGGGCATTCAAGGTGCATGGCATGGACTGTGCCGAAGAGGTCGCCACCCTCAAGCGGGCGCTGCGAGAACTCGTTGAAGAAGATGCCCTTGGCTTCGACGTCCTGCAGGGTCGAATGACGGTGCCGGCCGCGGTTGGAACGGACGCGGTGCTCCGCGCTGTCGCGGTCACCGGCATGAGGGCCGAACCCTGGCTCGATGACGCCACGTCGGGCACGAGTGGTCGCAGCCGCCGCGACCTGTTCACCCTGATGAGTGGGGTGGCGCTGTTCGCTGGATTCGGGCTCCACGCCGCGCTTTCCGGAGTCGAAAATGCCATCGGATCCGAGGGTGCCGGGTTGGTGGAGGTGACGCCGTGGGCGGTACGCGGAGTCTACTCGGTCGCGATCGGCGCCGGACTCTGGCTCGTGCTGCCCAAGGCGCTGTACTCGGCTCGGTCGGCCCGACCCGACATGAATCTGCTGATGACGGTGGCGGTGGCCGGGGCCATCGGGCTGGGCGAGTGGTTCGAGGCGGGTACGGTGTCGTTCCTGTTTGCCCTCTCGCTGACTCTCGAAGCGTGGAGTGTCGGGCGGGCACGGCGGGCGGTCGAGGCCCTGATGTCGTTGGCGCCGGAGCAGGCGCGCGTGATGCGCGACGGGGTCGCGGCCGAGCTCCCGCCCGGCGAAGTTCGCCCAGGCGAGCACTTCCTGGTCCTCCCAGGAGAGCGTTTCCCCCTCGATGGACTTGTGGCGGCAGGCGCAAGCGAGGTGGATCAGGCTCCGATCACGGGCGAGAGCGTCCCGGTGCCCAAAGCCGAAGGTGATGAGGTGTTCGCGGGCACGATCAACGGCTCGGGCGCCCTCGATCTGGTTTCGACCCGCCCGGCCGAAGACACCACCCTGGCCCGGATCGCCCGCCTCGTCGCGGATAGCCAGGCAGACCGTTCGGAGTCGGAGCAGTGGGTGGATCGCTTCGCGCGGGTCTACACCCCCATCGTGTTTGCCTCGGCGCTGGCGGTGACGGTTGTGCCTCCGCTGCTGTTTGGCGGCAGCTGGGACGATTGGATCTACCGGGGCCTCGTTCTGCTGGTGATCGGTTGTCCGTGCGCGCTGGTGATCTCCACGCCCGTCAGCATTGTCGCCGCGCTCGCCGCCGCAGCGAGCAATGGGGTGCTGGTCAAGGGCGGACGCCTGATGGAGCTGCCCGCTCAGATCGACGTGGTCGCGCTCGACAAGACTGGGACGCTGACCGAGGGGCGCCCCAGGGTCGTCGAGATCGTGGTGATGGCGGAGCACGACGAGGCCGGGCTGCTGGCTCGAGCCGCAGCCATCGAGCAGCGATCGGAGCACCCCGTAGCCCGGGCGGTCCTCGAGTACGCGCGGGTCCGCGGCATCGAGGCGATGCCCGCAGAGGCGGTTCAGGCCATCGCCGGCAAGGGCGCCGAGGGCACGGTCGAGGGCCGCAGGTTTTGGGTCGGCTCCCACCGCTGGCTGGAGGAGCGAGGCCAAGAGACGCCGGAGCTGCATGCACGACTCGTCGAGCTGTCCTCTGCCGGGCGTACGGTCGTGGTGGTCGGCAACGAGACCCACGTCTGCGGGCTGATCGCTTTGGCGGATTCGCTGCGAGACGACGCCAGAGCAAGCATCGAGGCGCTGCGTCGCGCTGGGGTGAACCGGATCGTGATGTTGACCGGCGACAATGAGCCGACGGCCCGAGCGATCGCGGCCGAGGCGGGCATCGACGACGTCTGGGCGGAGCTGCTGCCTGAAGACAAGGTGACGGCGGTCGACGCGCTTGAGCTCGACGGCGCGCGGGTCGCGATGGTCGGCGACGGGGTCAACGACGCCCCCGCGCTGGCTCGGGCCAGCCTGGGCGTGGCCATGGGCGCCGCGGGCACGGATGTCGCCATCGAGACGGCTGACATCGCCCTGATGGGGGACGACCTCGCGAAGCTCGCTTGGCTCATCGGTCACTCGCGGCGGACGCTGTCGATCATCCGGCAGAACACCGCCTTCGCGCTGGCCGTCAAAGTGCTGTTCGTCGTCTTGACCTTCGCTGGCGTGGCGTCCCTTTGGGGCGCGATCGCGGCCGACATTGGGGCGTCGTTGCTGGTCGTCTTCAACGCCCTTAGGCTGTTGAGAGGGTCAGCCGAAGGAACGCCCAGGGCGGACTCAGCTTGACTGCCGTGGGCCGTGGAATTGCCCCATCACCTTCCTAGATTCACCCACGGGAGGACGCCCACGTCCTGCCTTCTCCCTCAGTCGGGCCCACTCGGGCTGGAGGGCCATTCGAGACCCATTCATGCGCATCACCACGTTCTCATTCCTCTTCAGTCTGGCGCTCGGATCGGCGCTGCTGCTTCTGGGCTGCACCGTTCGTCGCGGCTCCGACCAAGGGGGGAGAGATGACGACGACTCAGCCTCGTCCGGCGACGACGACACCGGAGACGACGACGACAGCGGAGACGACGATGACACTGGAGACGACGACGACTCCGGGGACGACGACGAC
>JAJDAI010000429.1 GCA_029261955.1 Deltaproteobacteria bacterium
GCCGGGCGACGACGACGACGCGGCGGACGACGACGACTCAGCCAGCTGAGTCATCCATCGGAGCAGTGCCTCACTCGGGCAGCGCGCGCACCCAGTCGCAGTCGTCGCGCTCGAGGCAGTGGTCGTCCAGGACCTCGGCCCCGTCCACGGCCAGGAAGTGGCCCATCTGGTTGAGCGTGAAGACGTTGATGTCGAAGGACAGCTCGGGGTCCGGCGCCACGATCGCGTGGCTGCCCGTGGGCTGGATGTAGGGCAGGCGCAAGGCGACGACGCCGTCCTCGTGGACGATGGTCGCCCGCAGCGGCGCGTCGGAGGGGGCGTCGAAGTCGTCGGTGCCGTCGTCCAGGTCGTCGGGGTCGAAGAGGATCGGGGCACCCTCAGCGTCCCGGTAGGGCCCAAACTCCTCGAGGCCGTGCACGACCTCGCGCTCGACCAGCCACTGGTCCACGGACATGCCGTAGCGCGGATCGGTCTCGCGCCAGTCGACCAGGCCGATGGAGCGAGCCAGGGCGATGCCGGCGCTGATCATCACGACCTCGTCGCCGATGGTCGGGTTCAGCAGGAAGCGCGCCGGCTTGCCGCCGAGCTCGGGGTAGGGCTCCTTCAGGATGGCGCGGGCGTAGCTGTTGGGGTCCGCGCCCTCCATGGCCATGCCCGCGAGCCCGGCGAGGCGGCGGAATTCAGGGGAGCCGCGCATGCGGCCCGAGCCCTCGCCCAGCGCGATGAGCGTCTGGCCGGGGCGGTAGGTGACGCCCAGGTGCGTGGCCTCCAGGCCGAAGCTGGTGATGGGGTCCATGGCGACGCCCGCCGCGTCGAAGACCGTCACGCGCAGGCTGTCGCCGAGCAGCGTCGTGTCGTCGACCTCGTACTGGTAGCCCTCGGCCGGCCCGGTCTCGGGGATGAGCGCGAAGGTGCGCTTCTCGGCTGCGCTCACCGCGTCGGCCGGGAAGGGCACGCGCGCGAAGCCGCCGGGCAGCAGGGGGCCGCTCCGGACCTCGCCGTTGTGCAGGTTCTCCACCTCGATGGAGCCGCCTTCGGGGATGGAGTCGAGGCGCGCGAAGGGCACGGTGTCCCCGGAATCAGCCGTCGTGACGAACTGCGAGAGGATCAGGCCCTCGCCGTCGGGCGTCGCCAGCAGCAGGGGCGTCAGCAGCGGCCCCATGACCGCCTCGGGCACGCCCGCGAAGTCGGTGCGCGCCGCCAGGTCCGCCAGTCCCCCGCCCGCGGCGTGGGCCACGACGGCCTCCAGGTCGGGCTCGATGGGCGCGAGCACGGCGCCGGTGATGCCTCCCATGGAGCCACCCGCGTAGGAGAGGAGCGCGTCGGGTCCGCCGAAGTCGGCCACGCCGTCGCCGTCGAAGTCGCAGGACACCTCGTTCTGCCCGTCGAAGTCCACGTCCACGTCCATCGTGCCGGTGCCGCAGGCGCGCATGGCGCGGGTCCACTGGACGATGTCGACGACGACCTGCCGGAGGTGGTCCCGCGTCTTGAAGGGGTCGCCGACCAGGAAGTCCGCCCCGGAGTCCCCGAGGCCGTCGTTGTTCAAGTCGCGCGCGCGGCCCTTGAGCAGGTGCTCCACCGCGGGCAGCAGGCCGCCGCCTTCCAGCAGGGGCAGGTACTGCGCGGCGTCGTCCGGGCTCATGGCCATGCCGTGGCCCGGCCAGTCGAAGGCGCACAGGGCGCGGCCGACGCGGTTCAGCTCCCAGGCCATCAGGATGAGGTCGAAGCGGTTGCTGCCGTAGCCGTGGCCCCACAGCGACACGTCGTAGGGGGGCTGGAACTCGCCGTCGGGCTTGGGGATGAAGCAGGTCTGGGAGATGCGTCGCTCGCCCGCGACCACGGTGCCCGCTGCGCGGTCGATGTCGAAGATCTCGTCGCTGTCGTCGCCGTCGCCGTCCCGATCCACGAGCAGGTCGGGGGAGATGAAGGACGAGCCGACCAGCACGTCGCTGTGGGCGTAGCCGTCGGCCAGCATCTCGCGCGCAGCCGCGGGCAGCGTGGCGAGCTGCAGGAAGAGCCCGATGATCACGTCGGTCGGCAGGCGGTAGGGGTTCTCGATGCCGTCGCGGTTGTGCATCACGTCGGCCTGGTCGACCAGCGCGGGGAAGTCGGTCGCCAGGGAGGCCCAGGGGCCCTCGCCGTGCAGGCCGCGGCGCAGGTCCACCATCTCGCCGGTGATGTCGCCGGTGGTGAAGGTCCAGGCGAAGGCGACGTCGCTGATGGACATGCCGGCCGCCTGCAGGGTGGGGACGATGGGCTCGAGCGCCTCGGTCTGGCGGGTGTGGTGGATCCACTCCCAGGGCGAGACGACAGGCTCCCGCGCCTCGTTCACCAGCCGGTTGGTCAGCACCACCGCGTAGGTGGTCTTCTCGCGCAGGGGCAGGACGGGGCGGGCGATCAGGGTGTCGGTCTGCCGCTCGTACCAGGTGAGCAGATCGGCCCGCGGGTCGCCGCCGAGGGGGTAGACGTTCGGGTGATCGAGCACGCCGTCGCCGTCGGTGTCCTCGCCGGGATCGAGGATCCCGTTGGCGTTCAGGTCCTCCTCCGTGCCTTCGAACAGCAGGGAGGGATCGGGGTGCGGGTCCTGCGGGAAGTAGCGGTCAGGCTGCGTGACGTCCTGCGGGAAGCGGCCCGAGCCGAGGTCCAGGTCCACGAAGGTCCCGAAGTCGGGCGAGTTCAGGCCGACGTCGATGAGCAGGATCGCGCCGTCTTCCGGCGCCGCGCCCCAGCCGTGCAGCGCCGCGA
>JAJDAI010000430.1 GCA_029261955.1 Deltaproteobacteria bacterium
GGACCCGCTCGCAGCCCGCCAGCACCTCGGTGAGGTAGCGCGCTTCGTTCTCGAGGAAGTGGGCGCGCAGGCCCTCGGCCAGGAACTGCCCCTCACCCTCCACCGACGCGGCGCCGCTGCCCCGCTCGGCGAGGGCGCAGGCGAGCTCGATGCCGACGTGCCAGTCGGTCCAGGTGGCCAGCACGGGCACGGTGATGCGCGCCTCCACGGACTCGCCGCGGGGCTCCAGGGTCACGTCCGCGCCGCGCGTCGAGGCCTCGACCACGTAGAGGCCGAGCCGCGTGCGGGGCCAGGGGCACCAGCTGCTCTGGCGCTCCTCGGTCCGGTGGAGGCGCTCGGTCTCCTCGTCCAGGGCGAGGCTCATCTGGAGCGCCGTGCTCACGGCGCTGACGAGCGGCTCCAGCTCGGGCAGGGAGCCCATGGGCAGCTCGACGTGCACGACGAAGGCCATGGGGCGAGCCTAGCGCGCCGGCAGCAGGCGCCGGAGCGCGAGCAGCACGGGGTGGTCGGGATCGAGCAGCTCGGCGCGCACCAGCGTCTCGCGGGCGCCTTCGCGGTCTCCGGTCGCGAGCTGCGCGCGCGCCAGGCTGAGGTGGTGCTGGACCGCGCCGCTCTGCCAGCGGATGGCGCTCTGGGCGAGGGGGATGGCGGCGGCGGGATCGCGCAGGTCCGCGGAGTCCGGGTGCGACTTCACGAAGGCCCACAGGCCGACGAGGGCGCCGCAGCGCTGCCGGATCAGGCGTCCACCCAGCCGGTCGGCGGCGGCGTCGCAGGACGTGGATGCGGTCTCGGCGTCCCCGAGCACGCCCGCGCGGCTCGCGCGCTCGAAGGCAGCCAGGCCGAGCCAGCGGGACGGGAGGTCGAAGCGGTCGCGCATGCCCCGCCAGACCTTGCGCCAGCGATCGGGATCGACCTCCGCCGGCTCGCCCGTCAGCAGCGCCAGCCACATCACGAGGCTGGCGCCGGCCTCCGGGGCGGTCTGCTCCGACTCGTAGACGAGCGAGTCCACCAGGATGTCGACGCCCTCCAGCTGGCCGTCGGCCGCGAGAACCCGGGCCGCCTCCCGCCGCACGGCGGGGCTCTCATCGGAGCGGGCCAGCTCCGCGACCCCAGCGGGGACCTCGGGCGGCTCCATCGAGTGCACGACCTGCTCGCGGTACAGCGCCCGCAGGGCCGACCAGCGCGCGGTCGCGTCGCCGGCCAGGTCGCCGGGCGGCAGCTCCAGGGGGTCCGTCGCCGCCGCCTCCGACGCGACCACGGGACCGAGCCCTTCCAGGCCCTGCTCGGGCCAGCCGACGCGGCTGGCGGAGGAGTCCAGGCCGACGCCGCGCTCGGCGTGCAGCCAGATCGCGCCGTCGGCGGGGTTGGCGCCGGGCCGGGTTCCCTCGAGCTGGTAGCTGTCCGTTCCGCCCAGATCCAGGAGCGCCGCTTGGGGCTCCCGGTCGGGTCGGCGCGAGGGCAGCGCCCAGCCCATGCTGTCGCCGTCGCCTCGGTAGCTGTCGTCGCCGGCCTCGTCCACGAGCAGGCCCAGGGCGCCGTGCTCCCGCGCCCAGCCCTGGCCCGGCCCCACCGGTCGCCCCGCGGCCGTGCCCAGCCGGGAGACGCGGTAGCCGTCCCGGCCCGCGCGGTCCCAGAGGATGCCGGCCGCCTGGTCTTCCGCCGCGCCCTGCACCTGGTTCACGCCCTGGTAGACGTCGTCGCCCGCCGCGTCCGCGAGCAGCCCGAGGCCGAGGTGCGCCCCGTGTCCCTGGCCGAAGTCCTCGGCGACGTAGCGGTCGTTGCCGGCGCGCTCCAGCAGCAGGCCGAGGCCGAGCTCGCGGCCGTGCCCCTGCGCGTAGGCCCGGGCGTAGTAGGAGTCGTCCCCCAGGCGGTCGTAGAGCAGGCCCACGCCGCCCGGCACCGTCGGTCGGCCGATCCAGGGGATGCCCCGGGAGCCCCAGCTCGCCCCCTGTCCGCCGCCGGCGCGGGGTTCGTCGATCTTCGCGCCCGCGGCCCCGAGCTTGCGCTGGTCGTTGCCCGCGAGGTCCAGCACCGCGCCCAGCCCGGCGGTCCCGCCGAAGCCCTGCCCGCGCCCCTTGACCGACATGCGGTCGTTGCCGTCCTCGTCCAGCAGCAGCCCGGTGCCGAAAGCGCCCGCGCCCTGCGCGAACTCGCCCGCCTCGTAGCTGTCGTCCCCGCCCCGGTCGAGCAGCACGCCGATGCCGAAGAAGCCCACCCCCTGCGCCTGGGCCGGCGCGCGGTACTGGTCCCCGTCGCTGCCCGCGTCCACGAGCAGGCCGAGGCCGCCGATCCCCGCGCCCTGGCAGTGCGGCTTGGGGCTGCGGTAGAGGTCCTTGCCGCCGAGGTCGATGGCGACCGCCACGCGGCCCGGCAGGCCGAAGTTGCCGCCGGCGTTGTTCTCCCAGGTGTCCTGCCCGCCCGGATCGATCAGCAGGGCGGCGTCGCTGCGGTGCAGGTCGGTGGTCGTGCTCCCCACGATGAGGTCGCCGAGGCTGGTGCGCAGGTGCAGCAGCGGCCCGTCCGAAGCGGGCAGCTCGGCGGCCGCCGCGGTCAGGGCGGGGAGCTCGGCGAGCACCGCGTCCAGGAGCCGCTGCATCGAGCCGTTCATGGCCGCGTGGTCCAGGTCCCGGGCGGCCTCGGCGAAGGCGAGCTGGGTGCCGATGGGCTGGCCCCGGACGCGCAGCAGCCCGGTCTCGGCGTCGACGAAGTACTCCTCTGGCGCACGGGCGGGCCGGGACGGAGCGCCCTCACCGCGCTCCCAGCTGCCGGCTTCCGCGGCCGCGGCCTCCAGGGCGGCG
>JAJDAI010000044.1 GCA_029261955.1 Deltaproteobacteria bacterium
CGTTCACGGCGACCAACGTGGTGCTGCACGGCGTGCCCTACCTCGTGCTCGTGGCCTGGGTCGGGCGCCGCCAGTGGCTGGTGCTGGACCGCGGGCCTGCGCGGCGGGGGCTCTTCTTCGGCTTGGGGATCGCGGGCTTCCTGCTGCCGCTGCTGGTGCTTGCGGGGCTGGAGGAGGCGGCTTGGGACGCGCTGGTCTGGCACGAGCACGAGGCGGTCTTCGGGGCCTGGACCCCGCCGTCCTGGGCGGCCACGCTCGCGGTGCCGGTGCTCGCGGTGCCCCAGATCACGCACTACCTGCTCGATGGCTTCATCTGGAAGCTCGGCCCCGACAACCAGCGGCTGCGTGCGGCCCTGCTGGGGGACTCCTGAGGGCTGGCCGCTATTCGACGCTGAAGGACGCGGTGCCGCTGCCCTCCAGCCCCGGCACCGGGATCTCGACGGAGTAGGCGCCCGGGGGCAGGTTCCCGATGGCGAAGCTCGCGCGCTGCGCGCCTTCGGGCTCGACCTCCCAGTCCGAGATCATCTGGGCGCACATCTGCCCGCCCTCCTGCACGGTCCCGTCGGGGCGGGTCAGGCGGAAGAGCGGCGCGAGGCAGGCCGTGGGCGTCTGGAAGCGCACGACCGTGGGGCAGGGGTTCCGAATGGCCACGGCGACCCGGAGGTCCTGATCGGCCGAGAATTCGGTGCCCGGATCGCCCTTCTCGTTGAGCACGGCGCCGACGAGTTCGAGCGATTCGGCGCCGCAGGCCGGCGGCGTGCCCTGCTCGGCCAGGAAGGTGGCGCGCTTCTCCTCCAGCAGCCGCTCCGCCTCGGGTGCCATCGGCCGATCGGGGTCCTGGAGGCCGCCGATCAGCAGGAAGGCTGCGAGGACCACCGCGCCCGTCATCGCCAGCGCCACGAGCCCGCCCCGCTTGTTGCTGTCATCGCTCATCGTTCGGCCACGATGCTGTCGGTTTGCACCACCGGGCCCGTCATCGCGAAGCCGAACTGCTGCTCCGCCTCCCGACCTCGGACGCGCACCCGGGTCCCCTCGAGCTTCGCCGGCACGGAGCCGCGAAGTTGGACCGGCCCGCGGGCCGTCTCCAGGGTCCATGTCGTGCTTCCACCCAGCTCTTGCCGGCGGAGGATTCCGCTCCACTCGCTCATCGACGCATCCCGCGGAGGCCCACGACTGCTCCGGCCAGGGCCAGACAGAAGGCGGCGTTGCCCAGCAGCCAGATCCGATCCCCGAGACCGGTCAGCCACCAGGGGTCGATCGATCCCCAAGCGGCTCCCCGGGTCAAGCCCAGGGCGAAGGCGATGGCCACCCCGGCGGCCACGACCCAGCCGCGGCGGGTGAAGGCGAGCAGGATGGAGAGGAGCAGGGGCAGGGCGGCGGAGGCCCAGAGCGGGTTGTGTACGAGGTCCGGGTCGACCGCCGCCGGCCAGAACAGCACGTTGTGGGTGGCGAAGTTCACGAGGCCCAGGTTGCCGAGCACCCAGAGGCCGCCCGCGAACAGGGCGGCTGCGATCAGCAGCGGCGCGATCTCCTTCGTGGGCAGCGTCGCGAGCAGGCCCAGGCAGAGGGCCACCAGCACCGCGAGCAGCACGTTGGCGCCGCTGTGATCGCCGGCCGAGCCGTCCAGGGCCGCGGCGAGGTCGAGCTTGCCGTGGCCGTAGTGGGGGTCCCAGCCGCGCGGGCCTGCGTCCCGGGCGCTGCGGATCAGGCTGTCGGTGGCGGCTCGGTCGTCCAGGCCCGTGCCCAGCAGCACGGCCGCTGCGCCCGCGACGTGTGGCGAGGCCATCGACGTGCCCTGGAGGCCGCGGTAGGCGTGCCCGCCGGGCTGCCACATGTCCTGCACGATGCCGCCGCCTTCGACGCGGGTGTCGCCGCCGGGGGCCGCGATCTCGACGCCCGCACCCCAGGTGGAGTAGGGCGCCCGCTCGCTGTTCGGCCCGAGGGCCGCGACGCCCAGCACGCCCTGCGCGTGGGCCGGGCAGCCGACGCCTTCGCGCCCGGTGTTGCCCGCCGCGGCGACGACGATGACGCCGCGCTTCACCGCGTCCTCCACCGCCTTGTGCAGCACGGCGCTGTGCGGCCCGCCGAGGCTGAGGTTGAGCACGTCCGCGCCCTCGTCCACGGCGAAGTCCACCGCCGCGGCGATGCGGTCGGCGCTGCCTCCGCCCTGCGCGCCCAGGACCTTGAGGGGCATCAGCGTCGCGCGGTGGGCGATGCCCGCCACGCCGACGCCGTTGTTGGTCGCCTGCGCGATGGTGCCAGCGACGTGGGTGCCGTGGCCCTGGTCGTCGTCCCAGGAGGTCACGCCGGGCACGAAGGAGCGCCCGTCCTTCATGCGGGTGCCGTCCAGGTCCTCGACCCGGCTGACCCCGGTGTCGAGCACCGCGACGGTGACCCCCGCGCCGGCGCCCGCGGCCCAGCCGGCCTCCGCGCCGATGAGCCGGAGGTTCCACTGCTGGGGCCAGAGCGGGTCGTTGGGGGCGCCGAGGGCCTGCATCCGGATCTCGGGCTCGACGAGCTCGACGGAGGAAATCTCGGAGGCGGCGGCCACGATCGCCGCGACGTCCGCGACCTGTGC
>JAJDAI010000431.1 GCA_029261955.1 Deltaproteobacteria bacterium
GCTGGACCTCTTCCTGCGCGAGCGTGACGGCCTTGGGCTCCTCGCCCGTGGCCGCCTCGATGTAGTCGCGGATCTCGATCTTCTGGGACTCGCCGGTGTCCCGATCCACCGCGGCGACGTGCAGGATGCCGTTGCTGTCGATGCGGAAGGTCACGTCGATGCGCGGGACCATCTTCTCCGCTTCCCGGATGCCGGTCAGCGTGAACTCGCCCAGCAGATCGTTCTCGGCCGCGAGCTTCGACTCGCCCTGCCGCACGACGATCTTCACCTCGGTCTGCCCGTCCTTGACGGTCGTGAAGGACCGGCTCTCGGAGCAGGGCACCGTGGTGTTCTTGTAGACGATGGCCTTGAAGAAGCCGCCGGCGGTGTCGCAGCCCAGGGAGAAGGGCGTGACGTCGAGCAGCAGCGTGCTCTGCGTCTCGCTCTCCAGCGAGTAGCCGTGCACCGCGGAGCCGATGGCCACCACCTCTTCGGGATGCACGCCCTTGCAGGGGTTCATGCCGAAGAAGATCCGGATCGTCTCCTGGATCTTCGGCATGCGCGTCATGCCGCCGACGAGGATGATCTCCTCGAGCTCCTCGATGGAGACGTTGGCGGTGCGCAGGGCCTGGTCGGTGATCTTGATCGTCTCGTTGACGAGGTCCTGGACCATCGTCTCGAGCTGGTCGCGCGTGAGCTCGACCTCGAGGTTGTGCTCGCCGTGCAGGCGCGGGACCAGGATCGGCGTGCGGTCCACGAAGGACAGCTCGCACTTCGCCCGCTCCGCCGCGTCCTTGAGCCGCTGCAGCGCCTCCTTGTCCTGGCGCGGGTCGATGCCCGACTGCTGCGCGAAGATGTCCGAGAGCCAGTTGACGATGCGGTAGTCGAAGTCCTCACCGCCCAGGAACGAGTCGCCCGCGGTGCCGAGGATCTCGTAGACGCCGTCGCCCACCTCGAGCACGGACACGTCGAAGGTGCCGCCGCCCAGGTCGAAGACCGCGATCTTCTTGTTGATGTCCTTCTTGAAGCCGTAGGCCAGCGCGGCCGCCGTGGGCTCGTTGAGCAGGCGCAGGACGTTGAGCCCAGCCTTCTCGCCGGCCTCCATCGTGGCCTTGCGCTGCGCGTGGGTGAAGTTCGCGGGCACCGTGATGACCGCGTCGGTCACCGTGTCCCCATGGGCCTTCTCCGCGATCTCCTTGACCGCCTTGAGGATGATCGAGCTCGCCTCGACGGGCGTGATCTCGATCTCGCCCATGCGGAGCAGCACGCTGCCGTGCTCGCCCTCGACCACGTCGTAGGAGACGTGCTTGATCGACTCCTGGACCTCGGCGCTGTGGAACTTCCGGCCGATCAACCGCTTGATCGCGTAGAGGGTCTCGGTCGGGTGGGTGAGGATCAGCGCCTTCGCGCCGTGCCCCACCACGAAGCGGCCGCGGCCCTTCATGGCGATGCAGGACGGGAGGATGTTGTATCCCCGCTCGTCCTCGATGACCTTCGGCCTGCCATCCCTGACCAGCGCGACACAACTGTTGGTCGTGCCCAGGTCGATCCCGACGATCACGCCCATCGCTTCCCCGTGCTCCCTCTGACCTCCAGCGATCCAGCCGCAGTGATGCGCCCGGTGAGGTGGCCGAATCGGATCTTACGCGCTCAGGGAGATTCCGCAAAAAGCGGGAGCTGCGGACGACGTTTCAGGTCGTCGTGCAGGACCGGGTACCGACCGCTGAAGCAGGCGTCGCAGAAGCCGCCTTCGCCCGCGTGCACTGCTTCGTGCATGCCCGCGATGGACAGGTAGCCGATGGAATCTGCCCCCACGAAGCGACCGATTTCGGCCACTTCGTTCTTCGATGCGATCAGTTCCTCGCGCGTGGGCGTGTCGATGCCGTACCAGCAGGGCCCGGTCGTGGGCGGGGCCGCGATGCGCAGGTGGATCTCGGCCGCCCCCGCCTCGCGCAACATCCGCACGATCTTCCGGCAGGTCGTGCCGCGCACGAGGCTGTCGTCGACCACCGCCACCCGCTTGCCGCGCAGCAGCTCGGGCACCGGGTTGAGCTTGAGCTTCACCCCGAAATCGCGAATCTGCTGGTTGGGCTCGATGAAGCTGCGGCCGACGTAGTGGTTGCGCACCAGGCCCAGCTCGAAGGGCTTGCCCAGCTTGCGCGCGTAGCCCAGGGCCGCCGCGACGCCCGAGTCGGGCACCGGCAAGACCATGTCCACGTCCGCGGGTTGCTCGATCGCCAGCCGGTCACCGAGGCGCAGGCGCACCGAATACACGTCCCGCCCCCAGAGCATCGTGTCCGGTCGGGCGAAGTAGAGGTACTCGAAGATGCAGGCGTTCGACTCCGACCGTGGGAAGGGGTGGAAGGAGCTCAGGCCGCCGTCGTCGATGACCACGACCTCGCCGGGGCTGACGTCGCGCACGAAGCGGGCCCCGATGAGGTCGAGCGCGCAGGTCTCGGAGGCCAGCACCCAGCCACCGCCGGGCAGGCGTCCGATGACGAGCGGGCGGAAGCCGTGCGGATCGCGCGTCGCCAGCAGCATGTCCTCGTTGAGGAAGACGATGGAGCCGGCCCCCTGCACGCGGGCCAGGGCGTCGACCACGCGATTGACGAAGGTCTTCTGCCGGCTGCGCGCGATGAGGTGCACGACGACTTCGGTGTCCGAGCTGGACTGGAAGATCGCGCCCTCGGCCTCGAGCTCGTCCCGGATCGATCGCGCGTTGACGTAGTTGCCGTTGTGCGCGACGGCCAGCTGACCCATGGCCCAGGTGGCCGTCAGGGGCTGGACGTTCGCCTCGCTGTTGCCCCCGGCGGTGCTGTAGCGCACGTGGCCGATGGCGCGGTTGCCCAACAGGCGCTGAAGCCCCGCCCGGTCCCCGAACACGTCGGCCACGAGGCCGCGGCCTCGCTGGGTGTAGAGGGCCTGCCCGTCGCTGGAGACGATGCCCGCGCCCTCCTGCCCCCGGTGCTGCAGCGCGTGCAGGCCCAGGTAGCAGAGGTTCGACGCCTCGGCGTGCCCCCAGACGGCGACGATGCCGCACTCGTCGTTGAAGGCGTCGGACGGAAGCAGGTCGGACAAGATGGAGTCCTAGGGGCGGGGCGGGTTGGGAGGCAAGCCGACGGCGGCCGTGAAGCCACCCTCCCACGCCGCTGCTGCATCGGGCAACGGAACGTTGACCACGACCTGCTGTTGCGCGTCGGTGATCCGCAGGGCGTCCCCGCCAATGCGGCCGGCGTGCCGGGCCTGGCAGCCCAGCTCCTGCGCCATCGCGAGCAGATCCGCGAGCTGCTCGGTCTCCACCGCCACCCAGGCGCAGCCGTGAGTCTCGCCGAAGAGCAGCAGCTCACGCGAGGACGCGTCGGGGTAGGCAGGCAGGTTCAGGTCGAAGCCGATCCGGCCTTCGATGGCCATCTCGGCCAGCGCCACCGCGAGGCCGCCCTCGGCCGGGTCGTGCGCAGCCAGGATGAGGCCGCGCTGGCAGCCGGCGACGAGCGTGCGCTGGAGCGCGATCTCGTGCTCCCAGTTGACCGACGGGGGCATGCCCTGCTCGAGGCCGTGGCAGACGGCGGCGTAGGTGCTGGCGCCGAAGGTCGGGCGCGCGGAGCCGAGCAGGACCAGCTCACCGCTGGCCGGCAGGCCCATGCCGACCGCGTCGTCCTGGCTCTCCAGCAAACCGATCACGCCCAGCGTCGGCGTGGGGTGCACGCTCTGCGAGCCGGTCTCGTTGTAGAGGCTCACGTTGCCGCTCACGATCGGCACCTGCAGCTGCTCCAGGCCGAAGGCCAGGCCCTCGATGGCCCGCACGAGCTCCCACATGACCTCGGGGCGCTCGGGGTTGCCGAAGTTCAGGCAGTCCGTCGCGCCGATGGGCACGGCGCCCGTGCAGGCGACGTTGCGGCAGGACTCGGCCACGACGCCCTGGGCTCCGAGGAAGGGGTCCGCCTTGACGTGCATGGAGTTGCAGTCGGCCGTGACCGAGATCGCCTTCTCCGAGTGCGGGATGCGCAGGACCGCCGCGTCGCCGCTTCCGGGGCGGACCAGCGTGTTGAGGCGGACCATGTGGTCGTACTGGCGCCACACCCAGCGCTTGTCCGCGATGCCCGGGCTGGCGAGCAGCTGGAGCAGGACCGCGTTGGCGTCGCCGACGGGCGTGATGTCGGGCTCGGCCTGGCGCTCGGCCAGATCTGCGGGCTCCGCGGTGGGGCGGTGGTAGACCGGGGCGTCGTCCGTGAGCGCGCCCACGGGGATGGCCGCGACCTCGACGCCGTCTTCCAGGATCCGCCAGGTGCCGTCGTCGGTCACGACGCCGACCACCGCGGCCTCGAGGTCCCACTTCTCGAAGATGGCTTCGACTGCGGACTCCTTGCCCGCCGCCGCCACGATGAGCATGCGCTCCTGGGACTCGCTGAGCAGGCACTCGTAGGGGGTCATTCCGGGCTCACGCCGCGGGATCTTGTCGATGTCCAGCCGCAGGCCCGTGCCGCCGCGGCCCGCCATCTCCACCGAAGACGAGGTCAGACCGGCCGCGCCCATGTCCTGGATCGCGATGACCGAGTCGTCCTTCATGAGCTCGAGGCAGGCCTCCAGCACGCGCTTCTCGGTGTAGGGGTCGCCCACCTGCACCGTGGGGCGCGGCCCCTCCTTGCCCTCTTCGAAGGTGTCCGAGGCCATGGTCGCGCCGTGGATGCCGTCGCGGCCCGTGCGGGAGCCGACGTAGAGCACCGGGTTGCCGACGCCGGCCGCGATGCCGCGGAAGATCCGGTCGTTCTCGACCAGGCCGACGCACATGGCGTTGACCAGGTTGTTGCCGTTGAAGGAGGGGTGGAAGGCCACCTCCCCCGCGACGGTGGGCACGCCCATGCAGTTGCCGTAGCTGGCGATGCCGTCGACCACGCCCTCGACCAGGTACTTCGTCTTGGGGTGATCCGGCGCGCCGAAGCGCAGCGAGTTCAGCAGCGCGATGGGCCGCGCGTTCATCGTGAAGACGTCGCGCAGGATGCCGCCCACGCCCGTCGCCGCGCCCTGGAAGGGAGCGATGAAGCTGGGGTGGTTGTGGCTCTCCATCTTGAAGCAGATGCCGAGCCCGTCGCCGATGTCCACGACGCCGGCGTTCTCGCCTGGGCCCTGGAGCACGCGCGGCCCGGTCGTGGGCAGCTTCTTCAGGTGCACGCGCGAGGTCTTGTACGAGCAGTGCTCGGACCACATCACCGAGAAGACGCCCAGCTCGGTGTAGGTGGGCTCACGCCCGAGGATGTCGAGCACGCGCTGGTACTCGTCTTCCGTGAGTCCATGCTGGCTCACGAGGGCATCGGTGATGGCTGGATCGCCTTCGCGTGGTGTGCTCACGGTCGCTCACGCTCCAGGAAGCTGTGGATCACGGATCGGAAGATCCAGGCGCCCGAGGCGTCCCCGAGGTCGGCCTCGGCGTTGCGCTCGGGGTGCGGCATCATCCCGAGCACGTTGCCGCCCTCGTTGCAGATGCCCGCGATGTTGTTCAAGGAACCGTTGGGGTTGTCGCCGCCCTCTTCGCCCGAGGCGTAGCGGAAGACCACCTGGTGGTTCTCCTCCAGGCTCTCCAGCGTGGCCTCGTCGGCGAAGTAGCAGCCGTCGTGGTGAGCGATGGGCGCCACGAGCGTCTCGGGGCACAGCACCGTCCAGGGCGTGTGTCCGTTGGCCACGCGCAGGGTCGCGTCCTCGCAGATGAAGGTGAGGTCGCGGTTTCGCAGCAGCGCGCCGGGCAGCAAGCCGGACTCGCACAGGACCTGGAAGCCGTTGCAGATGCCGACGACGTAGCCGCCCGCTTCAGCGTGGCGAACCACAGCCTCCATGATCGGCGAGAAGTTGGCGATGGCCCCGCAGCGCAGGTAGTCGCCGTAGCTGAA
>JAJDAI010000432.1 GCA_029261955.1 Deltaproteobacteria bacterium
GACAACCGGGCTGTGATCGAGCAGCTCTGCCGCCGCTACCGCTGCCGTGTGGGCGGAGGGATCCGCTCGGTGGACGCCGCCCTGCGCTGGCTCCAGGCCGGCGCGCAGAAGGTCATCCTGGGCACCGCCGCGACCCCCGAGGTCCTCGGCGAGCTGCCGCGCTCCCGGGTCATCGCCGCCCTGGACGCGGTGGACGGTGAGGTCGTCGTCGACGGCTGGCGCACCAAGACGGGCCGCTCGATCACCGACCGCATGGCCGAGCTGAACCCCTACGTGTCCGGCTACCTCGTGACCTTCGTCGAGCGCGAGGGCCGCATGGCGGGCACCGACCTGGAGCGGGTGCAGGGGCTGGTCGACGCGGCGGGCGGCGCACGCGTGACCATCGCAGGTGGGGTGACGACGGCGGACGAGATCGCCGCGCTGGACCGCTTGGGTACCGACGCGCAAGTGGGCATGGCGCTCTACACGGGGCGCCTGGGGCTGGGGGAGTCGGTGGCGGCGCCCCTGGTGAGCGACCGGCCCGACGGGCTCTTCGCGACGGTGGTGGTCGACGAAGCGGGCCGCGCCCTCGGGCTCGCCTGGTCCGACCGCGAGACCCTGGCCGAAGCCGTGGACTCGCGGAAGGGGATCTACCGCAGCCGCAAGCGCGGGCGCTGGGAGAAGGGGGCGACCTCGGGCGCGACGCAGGAGCTGCTGGAGGTGGGGCTCGACTGCGATCGCGACGCGATCCGCTTCGTCGTGCGCCAGACCGGCGGCTTCTGCCACCTCGACACCCGCACCTGCTGGGGCGAGGACGGTGGGCTGCCCGCGCTGGCGCGGACCGTCGCCGAGCGCGTCGCGTCTCCGCCCGAGAATTCCTACACGGCGAAGCTGCTGGCCGATCCCGAGCTCCTCGCGTCGAAGCTGCTGGAGGAGGCCGGCGAGCTGGCCGAAGCCGAGACCGAGGCCGAGGTGGCCTGGGAAGCCGCCGATCTGATCTACTTCGCGCTCGTGAGCGCGGCAGCGAAGGGCGTGGACCTGCGGGCCATCGAAGCCGAGCTCGACCGCCGCACCCTGCACGTGGCCCGCCGGGACGGCAGCCGCAGCGACGGAGCCTCCTGATGCGGCGCCTGGCCCCGGATCAGCTGCCCGACGCGCGGCGCGACGCCGTCGATCCCCAGACCCTGAGCGCCGCAGCGGGCTACATCGACTCCGTGCGCTCCGGCGGCGAGCCCGCCCTGCGGGCTCTGGCCGAGCGCTTCGACGACCTGGCCCCCGGCGCACCGCTGCTCCTGGGCAAGGCCGAGCTCGCGGCGGCAGCGGCCTCGGTGCCACCGGCCACCCTCGCCCTGCTCGAGCGCTGCGCCGCCCGCATCCGCGCCTTCGCCCAGGCCCAGCGCGACGCCCTGCCCGACCTCGAGGTCCCCGTGCCGGGCGGCGCCGCCGGCCACCGCTGGGAGCCCGTCGAGCGCGCCGGCTGCTACGCCCCCGGCGGCCGCTTCCCCCTGCCCTCCACCGTCCTGATGACCGTGGTGCCCGCCCGGGTCGCGGGGGTGGCCGAGGTGGTCGTCTCCAGCCCCCGCCCGGCGCCGGTCACCCTCGCGGCCGCCCACGTCGCCGGCGCGGACGGCCTGCTCGTCTGCGGCGGGGCGCAAGCTGTCGCGGCCCTGGCCTTCGGGGTGGGTTGTCCCGCCGTCGACGTCATCGTGGGCCCTGGGAACCGCTGGGTCACCGCCGCCAAGCAGCTGGTGGTCGGCCGCGTCGGGATCGACATGCTGGCGGGACCCAGCGAGCTGCTGGTCATCGCCGACGCGATGGCGGACCCCGCCCGCATCGCGGCCGACCTGCTCGCCCAGGCCGAGCACGATCCCGACGCGCTGCCGGTGCTGGTCTCGCCCTCGGCGGAGCTCCTCGACGCCGTCGACGCCGAGCTCGATCGCCAGCTCGCCACCCTCAGCACGCACGAGACGGCCCGTGCGGCCCTCGCGAACGGCTTCTCCGTGCAGTGCCGCGACCTCGACGAGGCCGTCTCCATCTCGGACCAGCTCGCCCCGGAGCACCTCGAGCTGCACGTGCAATCCCCGGAAGCCCTGCGCCCGGCCCACTACGGCGCGGTCTTCGTGGGCGCCGAGGCGGCCGAGGTCCTGGGCGACTACGCGGCGGGCCCCAACCACGTCCTGCCGACCGGCTCCGGCGCGCGCTTCGGCGGGGGCCTGTCGGTGGCGGACTTCCTGCGGATGCGCACCTGGCTGCGCATCGACTCAGCTGAGCAGGCCCAGCCCGTGGTGCAGGACGCCGTCGCCCTGGCGCGGCTCGAGGGCCTGGAAGGGCACGCGCGCTCGGCCGAGGCGCGGCTCACTCAGGGAGACGGCACTTCGGACGGCCCCTCGTAGGCGATCAGCCCCTCGTTGAGCGGGGCGCTGCTGATGTGCCCACCGACCGCCCAGAGCGCGCCGTCCGTGGTGCGCAGGCAGCCGTGGTAGTCGAACTGGGTGAGCCACTGCTCGTCGCTGGCCCAGCCATCACCGTCCCAGCGGTGCACCTCGCCGCGCGTGCCGACCGCGCTCATGCCGCCGCCGCCCTGGCAGATGCCGTTGAGCGCCGCCGCGAACTGCGGGGTCCGGTCCTCCCAGACGCCCAGGTCCCAGTGCAGGATGGTGCCGTTGTTGAGCCCGCCCACGGCCACGGGGCCCTCGTCGCCCAGCTCGATGGTCAGCAGGTTGGTGTCCAGACCGACCGGGGACACCACCTCCATCAGCGCGCCGTTCCAGTGCATCGCGACCGCGTTGCTCCCGACGATCCAGATGTCGTTGGGTCCGTCGCCGTGCACCTTGAAGTAGTTGGTGCCCTCGCCCGGCCCGGTGAAGGACTCGTGCTCCCAGAGCGCCCAGGCGCCGCCTTCGTTGCGCCAGATCTGGGGCGCCCCGCCGGTCGCGATGGCCGAGCCCACGGCCCAGATGTCGTCCGCGCTTGAGCCCCAGATCCCGAAGAAGGTCAGCTCCGCGTCCGGGCCCTCGACCACCGTGAAGGCCCCGCTGGCGCGGTCGTACTCGGCGATCGTGCCATCGGAGCCCGACACCCAGACCGCGTCCGCGCTCGGCCAGGTCCACCACAGGTCCACCTCGCCCAGGGCGCTGGTGTCGATGTCGTCCCAGGTCGCGCCGTCCCAGTGCAGCATCGCCGGGCCGCTGCCCTGCTCCGCCCCGACGAGCCAGACGTCGTCCGGGCCCGTCGCG
>JAJDAI010000433.1 GCA_029261955.1 Deltaproteobacteria bacterium
CCCGCCGCACGGCCGACGTCTTCTGGTTCTGCCGGGAGTCCGACGCCGCCTGCCCCTTCGACCCCAGCGGCGCCTTCGACCGCACACGCACCCTCGGCGAGCCCGTCTTCGCGACGATGCCCGGCGAGATCGACCACTCCCCCTTCTGGCTGCTCTGGATCGTGCGCGTGCCCGACGACTACGCACCGAACGAGCTCAAGTCGACCTTCGGCATCGAGCAGGCCGCCGAAGCAGGCCGGGTCACGGTCGAGCAGGCCATCACCGACCACGGCGGCGACGTCGGCCCCGCGCCGGCCATCGTGCACTGCCTCATGACCCTCGAGGGCACCGTGCTCCAGGGCAACGGCGACGACCTCGTCGGCCAACCGGGACAAGCGAGCGAGCCCATCCCCCTGCGCGGCGGCTGGCACAAGCAGTACCGGGTCAACGTCTTCGACTTCATCGACACCGAGGGCGTCTTCGCGCCGAGCCCCACGAGCGAGTCCGTGCCGCTGATGCTGGACTCGAACATCTTCGTTCTGCACCGGGACTGCGCCGGCGGCTCCACCTCCCCCGCCTGCGAGGCCCTGGACCACGACGAGGTCTCGGTCAGCGAGCGCGGCGTGGAGGAGGATCTGACGGGCGACGGCGACCGGCGGGACACCAACAACGTCATCGCGGGCTTTCCCGACGCCGACCTGGGCCCCGACGAATGGGACACCGCCTACTCCCCGCTCTGGCGCGTCAAGGCCGCGCGGGTGCCCGCCGAGCACGACGAGCTGGAGCTCATCGACACCACCGGCGAGCAAAGCCAGTCCGACGTGCGCTCGGTCGCCGACCTGCGCGCCCTCTTCGAGGCCGGCCTGATCCCCGAGCCGGAGGACCTCAGCGAGGAGGACGCCGGCGACGCCATCCCCGGCAACGAGGGCTCGGTCTTCTTCAACTGCCCCTCCCAGGTGCCGGCTCGTTGACCGGCAACCGTCAGCCCCAAAGCGGCGGCCCGCGATACGATCCGCAGGTGCCCGCTGTCGTCCGCGTCTCCCGGTCCGCCCGCTGGTTCATCCCGGCCGTTTTGACGCTCCTGGCAGCCTGTGTCGGCAGCGGGCAGGTCCCCGAACGCATCAGCGGCCAGATCGTCGGGGCGGACGAGCAGGGGCTCGGCCCCGGCCTCATCATGATCGAGGCGGGCCCCGTGCACGACGGCGCCTACATCCTCGGGCGCGGCATCGACGAGTCGGGCCGCTTCAGCGTGGACCTGCCGGGCGGCGGCACCTACGGCCTGCACCTCTTCGTCGACGACTACCAGTACCTGCCGGCTGAGATCGAGGTGGCCGAGCACCAGCAGATCGTGCTGACGAGCCCGATGATCGCCTGGGGCGTCTGGATGGACCTCACGGGCGAGCACAGCTGGCCCACGCAGCCCGACGACTCGACCCTCACGCGCATGCCCGAGGACGAGATCGTCGAGGACAACCCGGTGCTCGAGGACATCTCGATGGCCTGGGACGGCGACGTGCTCCAGCTCGAGGTGGTCGTGTCCGATCCCGACGACGACCTCAGCCGCATGGTGCTCGTCTGGGACGTCGCGACGGGCGCGGGCTACGGCTTCAACGCCCCCGGCCCGCCGGACGATCGCAACAACTACCCCCAGGGCACCTGGTCGCTCACCCTGTTCCAGGACGATCTCCACGTGCCGGGCGAGTCGGAGCTCTGCTTCGTGGTCTCCGACAACCTCTGCAACGACACCCCCATCGTGTGTCGCCCCCTGCCGGAGCGATGACGTGCGGCCCGCCCTGCTCGCCGTGTTGCTCCTCTGTGGCTGCGTCGGCTCGGGGGTGGGCGTGCCCTTCGCGGACCCCGAGGATCTCGGCGGCGCCCCGGAGACCTTCGAGGACATCCAGGTCAACATCTTCGACGAGCGCTGTGCGCCGGCCTGCCACGCCGGCGGCGGCGCGTCGCGCGGGCTGTCCCTCGAGCGCGGCCTCTCGACCCGGATGCTGGTCGACGAGCCGTCCAACGAGGTGCCCGACTTCCTGCGCGTCGCGCCCGGCCGCGCCGACGACAGCTACCTGATGATGAAGCTCACGCCCTTCGACGAGCGCCGCGTCGGCAACCGCATGCCGCGCAACGGGCCGCCGTTTCTGACGAACGCCGAGATCCGCGGACTGCGCCGCTGGATCAACGCCGGCGCGACCGAGGACTGGATCGACGACGGCGAAGAAGACCCGCCCGACGACGACGACGACAGCGCCCTCTTTCCCCAAATCGAGGAGGCGTGATGTCCACGTCCCACGCACCGATCCCGCTGCTCGCCATCGCGACCGCCGGGGCGGTGCTGTTCGCCACCGCCTTCATCACCGGCCCACCCGAGGCCCAGGCCGAGCCCCGCTTCGCCCTACGCGAGGGCATGCAGTGCAGCGTCTGCCACGTCAACCAGACCGGCGGCGGCATGCGCACGGCCTACGGCGCGACCTTCAGCCAGACCGACCTGCCCAGCAAGCGCCTCAAGGGCGTCTACCTGCCGGACACGGGCTCCTACATCCGCCTGGGCGCGAACCTGCGGCTATCCAACCAGAGCCGCCTGGACACCCACACCCAGCTGGGCGACGTCGAGTTCCACCAGCCCGCCAGCAACTCCTTCGAGGTCAGCGAGGGCAACGTCTACATCCAGGTCGAGCCCATCCCCGGCAAGCTCAGCATCTACGTGGACGAGACGGTCACGCCGGAAGGCGCCTCCAGCCGCGAAGCCTTCCTGATGCTCTACAACCTGCCGCTCGGCTTCTATGCGAAGGCCGGGCGCTTCATGGGGCCCTACGGGCTGCGGATCAAGGACGACCAGGCCTTCATCCGGCAGCAGACGGGCTTCACCTACGCCGACCAGGATCTGGGGGTCGAGGTCGGGCTCAGCCACCACCCCGTCCAGGTCTCGGTGTCCTTCACCAACGGCAGCGGCGGCGGCTTCGATCCCAACATCTTCAAGCGGATCACGGGCAGCGTGTCCCTCGCCGGCCCCTGGATTCGAGGCGGCGGCTCGTTCTCCTACAACGACACGTCCACCGACGACTTCCTCTTCCGCACCTGGACCGGCGGCGGCCAGCTGGGGCTGCGCCTGGGTCGCCTGCTGCTGATGGGCGAGTTCGACTGGATCCACGGGATCACGGACGCCGAGGCCTACGACCAGTACGCGATCTACGGCGGCATCGACTTCGAGCCCTTCAAGGGGCTCTACATGCGCTTCCGTTGGGAGGGCTTCGACCCCCTCGTCGCGCTGGAGGAGAACGAGCGCGACCGCTTCGTCTTCGGCCTCAGCTGGTTCCCGATGCAGTCGCTCGAGGTGAGGGCGGAGTACCGGCTGAACCGCGACATCCCGCAGCGCGTCGAGGGCAACGCGGACGAGGTGATCATCGAACTCCACGGCTTCTTGTAGGGGGGAGGACATGCACGACATGAGACGATTCGCACTGCTCCTCGCCGCCCTGCTGCTCTGGCCGGCGGCCTCTCAGTCCCAGGACGACGGCTGGGGCGGCGGCTTCGGCTGGGACGAGGCCCCCGCGCAGGTCGTGGACCCCTGGCTCGACGCCAGCCAGGCCGACGGCAAGCGCCTGTACCGCACGCTCTGCGCCGGCTGCCACGGCGTCGAGGGGCAGGGCGACGGGCCCGCGGCGCAGACGATGTTCCCGCGGCCGCGCGACCTGACCGCCGGGGTCTACAAGTTCCGCAGCACGGCCTCGGGCACGCTGCCCACCCGGGACGACATGCTGCGCACCCTCGAGCAGGGCCTGCCCGGCACGGAGATGCCGAGCTGGGGCCCCCAGCTGAAGGACGAGCAGCTGCGCTCGCTGGTGCTGTACCTGGAGCGGGTCTCCCCCCGCTTCTCCACCGAGCCCCGGCAGGACGCGAACGTGCTGGTGGACCTGCAGAGCCTGAAGGCCCCCGACGCGACGCCCGAGCTGCTCGCCCGCGGTGAGCAGGTCTACGCCGACATGAAGTGCGCCGCCTGCCACGGCGAGCGGGGCCGGGGCGACGGCGAGGCCGCGAAGAAGCACACCCGCAAGACGGGGAACAGCGAGGTCTTCGACTTCACCTGGGGCGTCTACAAGGGCGGCGCGACGGCCGAGTCGCTGTACCGGACCTTCGTCACGGGCCTCGACGGCACGCCCATGCCGTCCTACGTGGACTCGCTGCCCGAGGACTCGGACCGCTGGGCCCTGGCGCTCTACTGCCTGTCCCTGACCCGCGAACGCAGCCTGCCCTTCTACCTGGTCGAGCGGCCGACCTGGTACGAGCCGGCCGCCCCGAAGCCCCGTGTGAAGCCGGGCAAAGCGAAGCGCACCGACGACGGACAGGGAGCCGATCCGCCGCCCGTGCTAGCCCCGTAGACAGACAATCGAGCGAGGAGCTGTCGATGCGCGCAACCGTGTTCCTCTTTGCCGCCCTGCTCGTCGCCTGCCCCCCCGCGGACGACGACGATGCCACCGACGAGGTCGAGGTGCTCGATCCCGAGCCCGCGGGCGCCCCCGCTGGGGTCGTTGACGGCCGGCTGACCTGCCTGGGGGACAACGCCCCGCCGGCGCCGGTCGGCAACGCGGTCGAACTCACCGGCTACGTCCGGGCGCTGGTCGATCCCACCGCCGACGAGGAGCCTCCCGTCTTCGAGGTGGAGGCCTTCTCGCCCGGTGGCTCGTCCCTCGGCACGTCCTTCTCCAACCCCGGCAACGACGGCCGCGCCGCCGTCACGGTGCCCATCGACGAGGGCGGCTTCGACGGCTACGTCGTCGTCAGCAGCGACGGCTACGTGGACCTGCGCTTCCAGTCGAGCCGAGCGACCACCACCACCGACTTCTCCGGCTGGGCCTGGGCCGCGACGACGGAGGAGCTCGACGAGGCCGCCGAGGCCATCGGGCTCGTGCTCGATCCCGACCTCGGCGTCCTGATCGGGGCGGCGCACGACTGCGACGCCTTCGGCATGGAGAACGTCGTCATCACGGTCGAAGGGGACGCGGACGTCGCCTACTACGTCGAGGGCTTCGACGTCGCCGCCGACCGCAGCTACAGCGCGATCAGCGGGCGCTTCGCGGTGCCGGACGTCGAGCCCGGGGACGTCGTCATCAAGGCCTTCGGCCGGCTGGAGTCCGGCGGACCGCTGACCCTGCTGTCGTCGATCCACACGGCGGTCGAGGTCGGTGGCATGACCGCGGTCGCCCTCGAGCCCCGCGTCGCATTGCAGTGAGCCCGGAGGTCGCCGAGCCCGAACCATCCGGGCCGAGCCGCTGGGTGCTCCCAGCCCTCGGCCTGCTCTCCTGCATCCTGTACGCCGTCGGCTTCGACATCGCCCCGGACGCGCACCCCAGCGTGGCCTACATGGCGCTCGTCTACCCCCTGGCCGCGGTCTTCGCGGCGGCGACGCTCTGGATCTGGAAGCGCCCGGGCACACGGCTCGGTTGGATCGTCGGCTTCGCCATCGTGTTCCGGCTGCTGGCGCTCGGGGATCCCCCCTCGCTGTCCAGCGACATCCACCGCTACGCCTGGGACGGGCGGGTGCAGCGCTCCGGTCTGAGTCCCTACGCCCACGCGCCAGGCGCGCCCGAAGTGGCGGCGCTCGCAGACGCGACGATCCACCCCCGGATCAACCGGCCCACGGCCCGCACCATCTACCCGCCGGGCGCGCAGCTGCTCTACCGGCTGCTGCCCTACGACATCGACGTGATCCGCGGCGTGATGATCGCCTTCGATCTGCTGAGCATCCTCCTGATCGCGCGGCTGCTCGCGATGCTCGGGCTCGATCCGGGGCGCGTGGTGCTCTACGCCTGGTGCCCCTTCGTGGTCTACGAGGTCGCCAACAACGGCCACCTGGAGGCCGCCATGCTGCCGCTGCTCATCGGGGCGGTGATCGCGTGGCACCGGGGGCACCGCCGGCTCATCGGGGCCCTGCTCGGCTTCGCGGCGGCGATGAAGCTCTACCCGGCGCTCGCCTTCGTGGCCTTGGGCAAACCCGATCCCCGGCGGGTCCTGATCGGCCTGATCGCCGTGCCTGCCGGGCTGTACCTGATCTACGGCTGGGCCATCGGGGCCCAGGTCTTCGGCTTCCTGCCCGACTACCTGCGCTCGGCGGAGGACCACAACATCGGCCTGCGCGCGGCCTTGGAGGGTCTGCTGTTCGGCCTGCCGCACGCCCGGGAGGTGGCCTTTGGGCTCTGCAACCTGCTGCTCCTCGGAGGCGCCGCGGTGCTCTGGAGGCGGGGCGGTCGCCCCGAAGACCTGCTGCCTGCCGCCATCGGCTTGTACCTGCTGACCTTGCCGACCGCGCTGCACCCCTGGTACGCCCTCTGGCTCGTGCCCTGGCTCTGCATCCGACCCCGCGCGGCCTGGCTCTGGCTGCTCGCCGCGCTGCCGCTCAGCTACCTCAAGTACGCGACCGCAGACGGCGTGATGCCGGCCTGGGTTCGCCCGCTGGAGTTCGTGCCGACCTTCGCCTTGCTCGCCTGGGCGGCCTGGGGTGGTCGCCTGAAGCTGTCCTCTCGCACCGAGGTGCCCGCGTGACCGCCCTGGCCCTGCTCGCCGTGCTCGCCTACGGCCTGCTGCTGCTGGCGCTGCTCGCCTGGGGCATCAACAGCCTCGTGATGGTCGCGGTGCACCTGCGGCTGCGGCGCGACGAGCCGGCAGCCCCGGTGCCGGCGGGCCAGGAGCCGCTGGTGACGGTGCAGCTCGCGGTCTTCAACGAGGAGAACGTGGTCGGCCGCCTGATCGACGCCGTGGCGGAGCTCGACTGGCCCGCGGACCGACTCGAGGTGCAGCTGCTCGACGACTCGACGGACGAGACGCCGGCGGTCGCGGAGCCGCACCTGGAGCGGCTGCGCGCGCTGGGCATCGCGGTGGATCACGTTCGGCGCAGCGACCGCAGCGGCTTCAAGGCCGGCGCGCTGCAGCACGGCCTGGGCCGCGCGCAGAGCGATCTGCTGGCCCTCTTCGACGCCGACTTCGTGCCGCCGCCCGACTTCCTCCGCCGCGCCGTCAGCCGCTTCGACGACCCCAAGGTCGCCTGCGTGCAGGGCCGCTGGACCCACCTGAACCGGGACGCGTCCTGGCTCACGCGGGCCCAGGCCCTGGCCATCGACGCCCACTTCGGGGTCGAGCAGGCGGCGCGCGAGGCGGCCGGCTGGCTGCTGAACTTCAACGGCACCGCCGGGCTCTGGCGGCGGCAGGCCATCGACGACGCGGGCGGCTGGTCCAGCGACACACTGACCGAGGACCTCGACCTGAGCTACCGCGTGCAGCTGCGCGGCTGGTCCATCCTCTTCGACCCCAGCCTCGCCTGCCCGGCCGAGCTGCCTACGGGCCTGGGCGCCTTCAAGGCCCAGCAGCGGCGCTGGGCCACCGGCTCGATGCAGGCCGCCCGCAAGCTGCTGCCGACCGTCTGGCGCTCCCGGCTGCCCCTGGGCACGAAGCTGCACGCGACCATGCACCTCACCCACTACGCGGTGCACCCCCTGATGGCCGCCGTCGCGCTGCTGTCGCTGCCGGGGATCCTGCTGCCGGGCATCGTCCTGGGCCCGAGCGTGGCCTGGGTCCTGCTCGGGCTCTTCGCCGCGACGACGGTCGGGCCCGCGATCCTGCACAGCTACTCCCAGGCCGTGCTGGGCAACGGCGCGCTGAGGCTGCGCGACCTGGCGGCGCTGTCGCTGCTCGGCATCGGCATCGCGCCGAGCAACGCCCGCGCGGTGCTCGCGGCCTTCGGGGACGAGGTCGGCACCTTCGAGCGCACGCCGAAGCTCGGGGCGGGGGGCCCGCGCCGCGCCTACACCCTCCCCCTGGACGGTCTGCAGGGGATCGAGGCCCTGCTCGCGCTGTACTGCGCCGCGACCGCCGCCGGCCTGGCCTGGCTGGGCCTGGGCGCCGTCGCGCCCTTCATCCTGCTGCACGCGGCCGGCTTCGCGACCGTCGCGGTGCGGGCGCGGGCCGAGGCGCGGGGATGAGCGCGCGCAGCGGCGTGGCGGTCGCCGTGATCAGCCGGGTGCCCCGCCTCGGCCAGAGCAAGACGCGCCTGGCCCGAACCCTGGGCCCCGAGGCCGCGCTGGCGCTGCACCGCGCGATGCTGCAGGACGAGCTCGCCCAGCTGCACCGGCCGGAACGCTGGGACCTGCTGCTGCTGCACGATCCGCCGAGCGATCGAGAGGCTCGGGATCTGGCGAACCTCTGCGCGGACCGCGCCGCCTCCCTGGTGCCTGGGCAGCAGGGCCTGGCCCGCGAGCTGCTGGGCGGCTTCGAGCTGCTGCTGGCCCGCTACGAGCGGGCGGTGATCGTGAGCGCCGACGTGCCTCAGCTGGAACCCTCCGTCGTCGAGCGGGCGCTCGCGGCGCTGGACGAGGCCGACGTCGTGCTGGGGCCCGGGCCCGACGGCGGCTACTACCTCGTCGGCCTGCGCGAGCCGCACGATCTCTTCACCGGCGTCGGCATGGGCACCGCGGCGGTGGAGCGGGCGACCGTGGCCCGCGCACAGGCCCTCGGGCTGACGGTCGCTCACGTCGATCCGCTGTGCGACATCGACGAGGCCCAGGACCTGCTGGAGCTGGACCAGGCCCCCAGCCGCGTCGCGGTGCACACCCGCGCCGTCGCGGAGGACCTGGACCGCGGCGAGATCGCGCTGCAGCTGCCCACCGAGCTCCAGCTCGAGGTGACCAGCCGCTGCAACCTCAAGTGCTCGGCCTGCCTGCGCACCCACGTGCCGCTGCAGGACGACGCCGACCTCAGCCTGGCCGACTACCGCCGCATCGTGGCGGGCCTGCCCTCGCTCCAGCGCATCGCGTTCCAGCTCAACGGCGAGCCGCTCCTCAACGAGGACGTCTTCGCGATGATCCGCGAAGCCAGCGACGCCGGCATCGACACCGTGCTCAACACGAACGGGACCCTGCTGGACGCGCGACGCCGGGCAGCGCTGCTGGGGTGTGGCTTGCACGAGCTGCGCGTCTCCTTGGACGGGGCCCGCCCGGAGACCGTGCTGGAGCTGGCCGGCGCGGACGTGCTCGAGCGCGTGAGCGAGCGGGTCGGGGCGCTGATCCGCGAGCGCGGGCCGGCGACGAGCCCCCGCATCAGCCTCTGGATGGTCGCGACGCGCCGCAACGTCGCCGAGCTGCCCGAGCTCGTGCGCCTCGCCGCGAAGCTGGGGGTGGAGGAGGTCTACCTCCAGCGCCTCGTGCTGACGGGGCACGGCGTCGCCCAGAAGGACCAGTCGCTGCACGGGCACGTGGACGAGCTGGGGCCTCTCTTCGAGGAGGCCTCCCGCGTCGCGGCCCAGACCGGCGTCGCCCTG
>JAJDAI010000434.1 GCA_029261955.1 Deltaproteobacteria bacterium
CAGGGCGAGGGAGCGGCCGGTGCGCGGGCGCAGGAAGCGGAAGAGCAGCAGGCCCGAGACCAGGGACGCGGCCAGCTGGAGCAGGCGCATCCAGAGCGCGGCGGAGCCGGGCAGCAGCGAGGCGGCGGCGACGAGCGTCGAGTAGGCCGGGTTGTGCCAGGCGAGCCGGCCCACCGGGGAGAGATCGTCCGTGGGTGCGCCCGCGCGCAGCCAGCCCTCGACGGCCTCTCCGGCGGCCAGGTAGCTGCCTTCGTCGAAGAGCGGGGGGCGGTCGCCCCAGAGGCCGAGCAGGACGGACTTGAGAACCAGAACGACGAGGAAGGACGCCAGCAGGGGGCCCCAAGCCGCGGATTCCTTCTCCTGCATCGCTCCCATCCCCGCGAGGCGCCTCACATCGGCCGCGAGTCAGCGTACAGCAGGTGGCCAGACCCTCACCCGCTGATGCCGCAGAAGCCCTCCTCGAAGCAGTAGGTGGGCACCGAGGCCGGCCCGTCCGCGTTGAAGTCTTCGCACTCCTGCGGCTCGGCCCACAGGCTGTCGACGCAGTGCTGGATGGTCCGGTCGTCCACGCAGCGGGAGTCGCCGTCGCTGCAGGTACCTTCGGCTTCGCCGCCCTCGGGGGGGGCGGGCTCGCAGGCAGCGAGCAGGAGCAGGAGCAGGAGGTGCTTCAATCCTTGGGTCCTTTGATCGAGCCGGGGGCCTCGGCGTCGCCGCCGTCCTTGGTCCAGTTTCGGTGGCCGTCCTTGCGGTACACGGTCATGCCTCCGTCACGCAGCTTGTTCAGGTCGGACTCGGTCAGCTCGTTCCCCATCCGCCGCAGCGCCTTCTTGCGCATGGCCTCGCGGTGCATGTCGCCGATGTCCTGCGTGCCCCGCGTCCTCGAAATCAGGCTGGGGGCGGCCAGCACCGCCTCGAGCGTGCCCGCGCCGAAGGTGCCCTCACCTTGCCGGCGGCAGTCGAGGCCGCAGGTCTTGGGGGGCTTGCCGACCGGATGCAGCTTCTCGATGCGGGCGCCGCAGTCCCGGCAGAGGAATTCGTTCAAGGGCATCGCGCACCAACCTACATGAAGGCCGATCAGGGATTCGGCTGAAGCAGGGACATGAGGTCCCCTTCGGACAGCGCCGCGGCGCCGTCGCCGCCGGCCAGCACGGAGTCGGCGAGCGCCTGCTTGCGCGCCTGGAGCTGGAGGATGTCCTCCTCCACCGTGCCCTCGGCGACCAGCTTCCAGACGAAGACGGGGCGGGTCTGGCCGATGCGGTGGGCCCGGTCGCTGGCCTGGCGCTCAGCGGCGGGGTTCCACCAGGGGTCGAGGTGGATGACGTGGTCGGCGGCGGTCAGGTTGAGGCCCGTACCGCCAGCCTTCAGCGAGATGAGGAAGACCGGCGGACCGTCGGCGGACTGGAAGCGATCCACCAGGGCCTGGCGGTCTCGCGTCGAGCCGTCGAGGCGCAGCCACTCGATGCCGGCCGCCTCGAGGCGCGGCTCCACCCGGTCGAGCAGCGAGGTCCACTGCGAGAAGACGAGGGCGCGGTGCCCCTCTTCGCAGAGCTCCTCCAGGGTCTCCATCATCAGGTCGAGCTTGCTGGACGGAGCGTCGTCGCCGCCGGGCAGCAGGGCCGGGTCACAGGCCGCCTGGCGGAGCCGCGTCAGGGCCGCGAAGATCTTCATGCGCTGGCCGCTGCCGCCGGACAGCTCGCTCAGGGCGGAGCGGCGCACCCGCACGTAGCCAGCGCGCTGCACGGGGCCGAGGGCGCAGCGCAGCACGGTCTCGGTGCGCGGGGGGAGCTCCGGGGCGACCTCCTCCTTCATCCGGCGGAGGATGAAGGGGCGCACGCGGGCTCGCAGGGCGGCGATGGCCCGGGGGTCGCCGTTGGCGGCCGGGGTTCCGAGGCGTTCCTCGAAGCGCCGCCGCGGTCCGAAGAAGCCCGGGTTCAAGAACTCCATGAGCGACCAGAGCTCGGCCAGGCGGTTCTCGACCGGGGTGCCCGTCAGCGCCACCCGCTGCTCCGCGTCCAGCTGCCGCGCGGCCTGCGCCGTCAGCGAGTCGGCGTTCTTGATGGCCTGGGCCTCGTCGAGCACGACGGTGGAGAAGCGGATCGCGGAGAGCTGCTCCACGTCGCGGCGCAGCGTGCCCCAGGACGTGACGAGGACGTCGACCTCGCCCGCACGGAAGCGTGGCCAGGCGCGCTTGCGCGAGGGGCCGTGCAGCAGGGCCGTGCGCAGCGTCGGCGTGAAGCGTGCGGCCTCCGAGATCCAGTTGCGCAGGACCGAGGTCGGCGCCACCACCAGGGCCGGGCCGCGGTCGACGTTGGCCAGCAGCAGGGTCAAGGCCTGGATCGTCTTGCCCAGGCCCATGTCGTCCGCGAGCACCCCGCCCAGGCCCTGCTCGGACAGGAAGCGCAGCCAGGACTGCCCGGCGCGCTGGTAGTGCCGCAGCTCCGCGTCGAGCGCGGCCGGCGGGTCCAGGTCGGGCACCCCGCCGCGCAGGGCGTCCACGAGGCCGCGCAGATCGGGCGGAGGCGTCGTGCCGGCGGCTTCGAGCAGCTCGGCGGCCAGCGGCGCGAGGTGGGCGCCGCTCCCTTCGCCCATCCCCTCCAGTTGCTCCGCGTGCTCCCGCAGCCACTCGGTCGGCAGCTCCGCATAGCCGCCGGCGGGCAGGGACACGAGGGCGTCGCCCCGGTGGAAGGCGTCCAGGATGCGGGGCAAGCCGAGCACGGCCTCGCCGTCGCCGAAGGAGACCCGGAGGCGTCCCTTGTTCCAGCTCACCTCGGGGGTGAGCGGCCGCTCGCTGACGGTGAAGGAGCGCCGGGCAGAGTCGCCCGCGATGGTGCCGCTGAAGCGCGACATGCGGTCCCGAACCCACTCCGCCGCCTCGGCGCCGAAGAGCCGCAGCCGCTGGCCCGGCGCCAATTGGAGCTGCTCGTTCAGCCGCGCCATGAGGTCTCGCTCGCGCCGCCGATCCCGGGGAGGCAGGGCCTGCACGCCGCCCAGGGGCAGCAGCTGCTCGCCGCGAACCTCGGCCACCGGCGGATCGCCGTAGACCAGGCGGGGGGTGGCCTCGAGCATGCCGGGGCCCTGCTCGAGCACCAGGATGAGCTCCAGGCCGCCAGGCCGGGCCTCGGGCACGTCCTCGCGGCGCACGACGGACACCGCCTTCTCCAGCGAGGGCAGCCACTCGGCCGTGAGGCGGGGCAGCTCGTGCGGCGCGAAGACCAGCGGGTGGCCCAGCTGGTGCCGCTGGACGTCATTCAGGCGTCCGAAGCCGCGGGGTCGGATGGAGTCGGCCGTCACGAGCAGGGTGGGCTCGCCGGGCAGGCTGGTGAGCACCTCGTCGGGGTCCTGGAGCGTGAGCCGGAAGCCCTTGCCGACGCGATCGAGCACCGCGACCTGGTCGAGCGGCCTCCGGGAGACCTGGATGGCGCGACCGTCCAGCCGCACGACGTCGACTGTGATCGCGGCCACCAGGAGCAGGGCGTACTGCCGAGGCGGCACCTGTCCGTTGGACCAGCTGCGGCCCATCTTCAACAGGCGCTCGACGGCGCTGTCGAGGTCCATTCCCGGGGCGGGGCCGCTGAAGGGGCGCTCCTCCCCTCCCTCGAGCACCGTGAGGCGGAGCTCGAGGCGGTCCGAGCGGGTGCTGAGGTCGAAGACCAGACGCGGCGGCTCCTCGGCAGCTCCGAGCTCCCCTCCCTCGAGCGCGCACAGGGCAGCCCAGGCGTGCGCGCAGCCTTCGGCGGGTGCGTCGCAGTCGCACTCCCACTCGG
>JAJDAI010000435.1 GCA_029261955.1 Deltaproteobacteria bacterium
GATTAACATGGGTACATGGCACCCCCAAAAGGCGACTTTGAAGCGGATCTGGACCGCCTGCGCGATCGGCGGACCCACGGCAACCGGGACGATCGCGATCCCGCCGACAAGCCCTCTTGGCGCGAGCGGGACCTGGCGAACGACCGCGGCGGGGTCTCGGACCAGGACCGGGAGGTCGGCGCCCCCAAGACGAAGGACCGCTACCAGACCGCGCAGGCCCAGAAGGAGCTGAAGTCGCAGCTGGGTGCGCTCTTCGCGGACAAGAAGGGGGACGCGTTGCGGGACGCCATCCTCAAGGCTGAGGACAAGGCCGCGACCCAGGCTGCGGTCGAGGCCTGGCTGAGCGAGCGGGGCCCCCTGCCACCGGACGGGGACGTGCTGGCGAAGGCCCTCGATGCGCGCCGCGATCGCACCCTGCGGGACGTGGTCGAGGCGGTCGGGGGTTTCCTTCCCGACGCGCACCCGGACATCCGCAAGATGCTGCTGATGAAGATGAAGACGAAGGCTCGCCGCAGCTTCGACGCGAAGCTCAGCAGCATGATCAAGGCGCTGCTGGAGCAGTACGGAGTCGAGGGCTGAGCGATCCCGTGAGCCGACGACGACTGCTCGAGCTGGCTGGCCTCGCGGGCGCCGCCCTGCTGGGCCCCGTGTGGGTCACGAAGGTCGAGCCGCGCTGGGTCGACTGGGTCCGGCAGGAGGCCGTGATGCCGAAGCTGCCGCGGCGGCTGGACGGGCTGCGGGTCCTGCACCTCTCGGACATCCACGCCAGCGGCGCTGTGCCCCTGCCCTGGGTGCGCAGCGTCATCGAGCAGATCAACCGGGACCCGCCCGACGTCGCGGTCATCACCGGCGACCTCGTGACCGAGGACCGCAGCTACATGGCCGGCGTCGCGGCGGAGCTCGCGCGGATCCGGGCGAAGCACGGGGTCTTCTCGATCCTCGGAAACCACGACTACTGGACCGACGGCCCGGCCCTGTCGCGCTGCCTGGAGGCGGCGGGCGTGCACCACCTGCGGAACGAGTCGACCTGGGTCGGCGGCCCGGGCGGGCTCCGGCTCATCGGCATCGACGACCACTGGACCGGCAACGACGACCTGGACCGCGCGCTGGCCGGCGTGGGCGAGCACGAGGCGCGGCTGCTGCTGATGCACTCGCCCGACCTGGCCTACCCCGCGAGCCGCGCGAACATCCCCATCGCCCTCTGCGGTCACACCCACGGCGGCCAGGTGCGGCTGCCCTGGTACGGCGCGCTCATCGTGCCGAGCGAGCACGGATTCCAGGCGGGCTGGTACGACGTCAACGGGACGCGCATGTACGTCAACCGCGGGCTGGGCACGCTCGACCTCAAGGTCCGCCTGCACTGCCGCCCCGAGGTCCACGAGCTCACGCTGCGCAGCGCTTGACGCACGCCGCGGCGTGACGAAACTGGGGGTCAATCCCGGAGATCCCAGATGACCTTTCGCGACCTGCTGCAGGCCAGCACCATCGACCTGGACGCCGTCGGCGCGCACCTGGACGCGTTGGATCACGCCGAGCGGGTCGAGCAGGTGCGCCAGGTCCCCGGAGGGCTCCAGAGCCGGCTCTTCGCCGCTGCGGAGGGCGCAGGCGGTCTCGATCACCGCTACTTCGTGCCCGACGACACGGCGGACCGGACCTTCGTCCGGCACTACGGCAAGAACTCGCTGCCGGCCTTCAGCATCTTCGAGAAGCGCTTCGCGCGGCCGACGGCGGGCAGCCCGGTCATGTGGGGCTACAACCACAGCTCGATGATGCCGCTGGTGGGGCCGGGGCACTTCGTGCTGCGCACGGGGCCCGAGCCCGGCGAGATGCACGTGGACTACTACTCGCTGCCCGACGAGCGCCTGGAGGGCGCGCCGCCGCTGGCCCGCAACGACCGCGGGATCAGCGCGCTGGTCTACGGGCACATGATCGACGTGCTGCGGCGGGTGTCGGCGCACGTGACCATCGGCAGGGCGGTCAAGAAGGGCAAGGACACGCCCAACTACTTCCTGCTCTGCCGCGAGGGCTGAGCAGCAGCTAGTCCACGTAGCCGAGCAGCCGCATCGGCGCCTCGAGCCCGCCGTCCTCGTCGTCCGCTCGACCCGGCCGCTCGAAGCGCGGGAACACCGACTTCTCCAAGAGCGCCGCGGGGCCGATCCCCTGCTTTCGCTCGCGCGCGCACAAGGCCCAGGTCGACCGGTCGGGGCTGCGGAGGCGGCTGAGCAGCTTGCGCGGCGGCGCCTCGCCGATGCTCACGTGGTCGCGGAAGCCGTACTGCCCGTCCCACTGCCAGCGGTCCGTCGCCGTGCGCAGACCGAAGCGGCACCACATGCGGCGGCCCGTGCGCGGGTAGCGCGGGGGGCGCACGGCGTTGTGTGAGGTGACCGTCAGCGCCTCGGCGATGCGGGTGTCCTGGCCGTAGAGGATCGACGGAGCCAGCGAGCGGCCATCCAGCTCCAACCCGGTGCCGTCCTCTCCGATGCCGCGCTCCGTGGAGGTCGGCGGATCGTGGCTCGGGATCGGGCCGGGCCAGGGCACCCCGGCCATGGCGCAGAGGGTCGGCGCCACGTCCACGCCGCGGGCGAGGCCCTCGACCCGGCGGGCGGGCACGTCCTTCCCCCAGAAGACCAGGGGCACGCGGGTGGTCTCATCCGTCAGCCAGCGGCCGTGCAGGTCGTACATGTGCTGCACGCGGGCGTCCTCCGGCAGCGCGCTGCCCCAGTTCTCGCCGTGATCCGCCGTGAAGCAGACCAGGACCTCCTGGCCGGAGCGGGCGGCCGCCTCGAGGTACTTCGGCAGCAGCTCGCGATCGAAGTAGGAGAGCGCGTCGTGGTACTCGGAGCGGAGCCGGGGCTCCGAGGAGTCGCGCCGCGCGCCGAGCTCGCCGATCGCTTCATCGCAGAGCTTGCGCCAGGGCGTCCGCGGGATGAACTCCTGGCGGTAGGGCAGATGCGTCCACCAGTGCTGAACCAGGACGAAGCGGTCGACGCCGCGCGGCGCGTCCAGGGCGGCGACGACCTCGGCCGGAATCTCGCTGTCCCCCGCCTCACCCCGAAAGCCCGCGTTGGCGAGGCAGAAGCGCGGGTTGTGCACCAGCGTGCGGACCTCGAAGCCGGCGCCTGCGAAGGCGGTCATCAAGGTCGGTCGGCGGCGGGGAAAGGGGTGGCGCCAGCGGGCGACGCCGACGCGGTGCGCGAAGGTCCCCGTCGCCAGCGAGACCATGGATGGCACGGTCCAGCCCGCCGACGCGATGGCGTGCGTGAACACCGTGCCCTCGCGGGCCAGCCGGTCGAGGTTCGGCGTGCGGGACGGTCCGCCGGCGAAGGCCGGGGCGTCGTGGCGCACGCTGTCGGCGATGAGGAGCAGGACGATCACGGAGACCGAGGATCCTCGGCCCGGGCCGGCGGGTCAATGAAGGGCGCGCCACAAGAGATCGAGCACTTCGGTGTCTGACACCGGGGTGCTCGGCTGCGCAACCTTGATCAAACGGTGCGCGAGACCTGGGGGCGCTGGAAGGGCGTCACGGAGCTCGGCGGCGCGGCGGGCAGCTCGAACTCGCCTCGGGAGGCAGACCAGGCGCGTGCTCCGACGACGACGCTGCCGCGAAACACGGCCGGCGTATTCAGGATCAGGCGCGCGAATTCCGCTCGGGTTCCCAAGTAGCCCGAGGAGCGAACCTGCTGGTAGGCGCGGCGAAAAGCATC
>JAJDAI010000436.1 GCA_029261955.1 Deltaproteobacteria bacterium
GGACCTCAGCGCCATCCTGGCGGCCTGCAAGGCCGGCGAGATCGACACGCTGCTGGTCTGGGGCGCCGGCCTCGTGAACCACACCCAGGGGCCGGACGAGCTGCGCGAGATCCTCGCGAACGTGCAGGTCATCCAGATCACGGCGACCGCCGACGAGCTCACCGAGCACGCCACCGCGGTCCTCTCCCTGAAGAACTGGGCCGAGACCGGGGGCACCTGGACCAACGTGGACGGCCACGACAGCCGCTTCAAGAAGGCGCTGCGCTCACCCGCGCAGGTCCTCGACGGCTTCGCCGCGCTCCTGGGCATCTTCGAGGCGGCCGGCATCAAGCCGCCGGTCAAGAACCTCAAGGAAGCCCGCAAGAAGATGAAGCAGGACCCGGACGGCGAGGCGCGGGACTTCCGCAACGGCCAGTTCGAGTTCCCCAAGAACCAGACGCTCTACCGCCACACCAGTGGCGCGTCGGAGGTGTGATGGACGCCCCCTTCGTCGTTGTCGCCATCTTGAACCTCGCCTTCGTGCTGGGCTTCTTGATCAACATGGGCGGCATGCTCACGTGGGTCGAGCGCAAGCAGGGCGCGGTCATGGCGAACCGCATCGGCGCCAACCGTGCCTACATCCCCATCCCGCTTCCGGCGAAGGGTGGGGGCATCCGCTGGTACAAGCGCTTCACCATGATCGGCCTGTTTCACGCGCTGACCGATGGCCTGAAGATGCTGGCGAAGGAGGACTACACGCCTCCCTTCGTCGACAAGTTCGTCTACAACATCGCGCCCTGGTTCGCGGTCGTGCCGGCGCTCGTGACCTTCGCGGTCATCCCCTTCGGCGGGCCCTTCCAGCCGGGGATCATGATGAGTGACGTGCTCGGCGTCGTCGGCCTGAACAGCGCTGCGGACGTCATCCACGGCTTCTTCGGCGACACGACCTACCAGCTGCAGCTGGCCAACTTGAACGTGGGCCTGCTCTTCATCTTCGCGGCGGGCTCCACGGGCATCTTCGCGACGGCCCTGGCGGGCTGGGCCTCCAACAACAAGTTCAGCACGATGGGCGCCCTGCGCGGCGCATCCCAGATGATCTCCTACGAGGTCTTCATGGGCATGTCGATCCTCGGCCTCCTGGTCGTCTACGGCACCGTCGACATGAACCTCATCGCCCAGATGCAGGGCGACGTGCACTTCGGCTTCATCCCCAGCTGGGGCGTCGTCTACCAGCCGGTCATGTTCTTCGTGTTCCTGACCGCGCTGATGGCCGAGAACAAGCGCGTGCCCTTCGACATGCCCGAGGCGGAGTCGGAGCTCGTGGCGGGCTACTTCACCGAGTACTCGGCCATGAAGATGGGGCTCTTCATGATGGCGGAGTTCATCGAGATCGCCGTCATCTCCGGGATCATGGTCAGCCTCTTCCTGGGCGCCTACCACATCCCCGGCGTGCACGCGGTCACCGACTCCTGGTACTGGGCGCAGCACCCTGAGCTGACCGCGGCGAACACATTCTGGGGCGCCGAGGTGCCGCACGCCGTCGTCATCATCGGCCGCGTGCTGTCCTTTCTCATCAAGGTCGTCCTCTTCTGCTGGCTGCAGATCCTGACGCGCTGGACGCTGCCCAAGTTCCGCTACGACCAGGTGATGCGGCTGGGCTGGAAGGTCCTGCTGCCCATCTCCCTCGTCAACCTCGTGATCACGGCCGCCGTGGTCCTCGCCCTGAACTAGGAGCCAGTCATGAGCGAAGACAAGTTCGGCCGAAACGAGGACTTCCCGAGCATCGTGCAGGCGCAGCTGCTGCCGCAGCCCGCCTACCAGGGCGAGTTCACCGAGGGCTCGCTGTTCACCTACCGCAACCCGAGCAAGCTGACCTGGATGGAGCGGCTCTACCTGCCGGCCATCCTGTCGGGCCTGAAGCTGACCGCGTCGGTCTTCTTCGGGAACATGGCCCAGTGGACCATCTGGTTCTTCAAGTGGATCACCGGGCGCGCGACCGAAGCCGACAAGGGCGCGACGACGATCTACTACCCGGACGTGATGCGGCCGGACTTCAGCCCCATCAACCGCGGCAAGCACATCCTGACGCTGCGGGAGAACGACGATCCGCAGTGCGTCGCTTGCTACATGTGCGCGACGGCCTGCCCCGCTTTCTGCATCCACATCGTGGCCGGCGAGCACCCCGATCCCCAGATCGAGAAGTACCCCGTCCGCTTCGACATCGAAATCGACAAGTGCATCTTCTGCGGTTACTGCGAAGAGGCCTGCCCTGTCGACGCCATCCGCCTCACGCCGGACGTCCACCTCGTGGATTTCAAGCGCGAGCGCATGGTCTACGACAAGGAATTCCTCATGAGCTGGAACCCAACGCGCTCCCAGGAGGAGCACGTGTACCCGGGCGACCGGCCCCGAACTTCTGACTGATTCTTCGTTTCTCTGAGGAGCCCGACAGGGCTCCCCCTGACCTCCCGACCCGGAGGAGCCCATGGACGCCTCGACCGTCCTGCTCTACCTCTTCACGATCCTGGCAGCCGGTGGCGGTGTAGCCGTAGTGATGCAGCGAGACGCCGTGCACAGCGCGGTGGCCCTCCTCTTCACGATGCTGAACCTCGCTGCTGTCTACGCCCTGATGCAGGCCCACCTGATCGCTGCTCTGCAGGTCGTCATCTACGGCGGCGCGATCGTGATCCTCATCGTCTACATCATCATGCTGCTCGACGTGCGCAGCGAAGACGCCGTCCGCTGGTTCCGCACCGGCTGGCTGGTCGCGCTTCCGATGGTGCTGCTCTTCGCGCTGCTCTTCGGCCGCGCGATCCTCCCGGTCTCGGCCCGGGCGAGCACCGAGTCGCTGCTGACGGGGGACATCCCCTGCGTCGGTGGCGCCAAGTGCGAGCAGGTCTGCGACGACGGCGTGGACACCGACGGCGATGGCCTCACCGACTGCAAGGACCCCGACTGCGGGCGCCACATGGCCTGCTACGGCACGGTCGAGTCGGTGGGCGGGCACCTGCTCGGGCCCTTCGTCCTGCCCTTCGAGGTCAGCTCCATCCTGCTGCTCGCCGGCATCGTGGGCTCCATCCTGCTGACCGCACGCCAGGAAGGGGAACGCTGATGCCCCTCGACCACGTCTTCGCATTCGCCTTCTTCATGCTGATGACCGGTGCGGCCGGCGTGATGCTGCGCCGCAACCTCATCGTCGTGCTCATGAGCGTCGAGCTGATGCTCAACTCCGTGAACTTCGCCTTCGTCGGCGTCGCTCGGCAGCTGGGCGATTCGGCCGGCCACGTCATGGTCCTGATGATCTTTGTCGTCGCGGCCGTCGAGGTCGCCATCGGCATGGCCATCGTCGTGAACATGTTCCGGCAGCGCGAGAGCATCGCCATCGACAACTTCAACGTGATGAGGGGCTGACATGCACGCCCACGACAGCTCGCTGCTGGTCCTCCTCATCCTGCTCCCGCTCGCGGGCGCGATCTTCAACGGCCTGCTCGGCAAGCGGCTGAAGGACCCCGTCGTGCACACCTTCGCGTGTGCCGCGGTGGGCATCCCCGCCCTGCTGGCCTGGTTCCTCTTCTTCCAGCTGCTCGGCCTGGAGGGCCACGACCGCGCGCTGCACCAGGTGCTCTTCCCCTGGATCTACGTCGGCGAGTTCCAGGTGAACTTCGGCCTGTGGCTGGACCCGCTGTCCACGGTGATGCTCCTCATCATCACGAACATCGGCTTCCTCATCCACGTGTACTCGATCGGGTACATGAAGGGTGACCCCAGCTACTACCGCTTCTTCGCCTACCTGAACCTCTTCATCTTCTCGATGCTCTGCCTGGTCCTGGGCGACAGCCTGCTGCTGCTGTTCCTGGGTTGGGAAGGGGTGGGACTCTGCTCGTACCTGCTCATCGGCTTCTGGTTCGAGGAGCGCGAGAACGCCAAGGCCGGCAAGAAGGCCTTCGTGGTCAACCGCGTCGGCGACTTCGGCTTCGCGCTGGGCATGATGCTGCTGTTCGTGACCTTCGGCTCCCTCGAGCCCCAGGCCATCAACGCCGCCCTGCACGACGGCCTGCCCGCGGGCGTCGCGCCCTGGACCCTCGAGGCGGCGGCCTTGCTGCTCTTCCTGGGGGCCACCGGCAAGTCCGCCCAGATCCCGCTCTTCGTCTGGCTGCCCGACGCCATGGCCGGCCCGACGCCGGTCTCCGCGCTCATCCACGCGGCGACGATGGTCACCGCCGGCGTCTACATGATCGCCCGGCTCAACGGCGTCTTCTTCCAGGCCGAGTTCGCGAGCCAGGTCATCCTCTGGATCGGCGGCCTCACGGCGCTGCTCGCGGCCTCCATCGGCCTCGTGCAGAACGACATCAAGAAGGTCCTGGCCTACTCGACCGTGTCCCAGCTGGGCTTCATGTTCGTTGCCATGGGCGCGGGCGCCTGGGCGGTGGGCATGTTCCACCTCATGACCCACGCCTTCTTCAAGGCCTGCCTCTTCCTGGGCTCGGGCAGCGTGATCATGTCCATGCACCACGAGCAGGACATGCGCTTCTACGGCGGGCTGAAGAAGTTCATGCCCATCACGCACATCACGTTCCTGCTGGCCACGCTGGCCATCGCCGGCGTGCCGCCCTTCGCAGGCTTCTTCAGCAAGGACGAGATCCTGTGGTTCGCCTTCGCGAGTGAGCGCGGCA
>JAJDAI010000437.1 GCA_029261955.1 Deltaproteobacteria bacterium
CCATCACGCCCTTCGCCTTGAAGGCGCAGGTTCCCTGGGCCCGGCTGAAGTGCTGGACGGTGGGCTCGCCGTCCACGGGCAGCGCGCTGCCCAAGGCGAGGCCCGCGTCCCGATCCTGTCGGCCGCGCCGCAGCCCGGGGAGCTCGCGATGCGTCCCACCCCACACCTCCTGCAGCCCGACGACGTGGTCCTCGCGCGCGGCGAGGTGGCCGAGGATGCCCTCGAAGCGGCGCCGCCGATGGCGGGCCAGGGGCCAGGGGAGGCCCCAGACGTTGAGGGTCAGGATGTCGAGCGCGTGGCCCATGCAGGGTGAGCCTAGGTCCAGGACCCCTGCGCCGCGATGACCTTCTCGCTATCCTCCGCCCGCTTCGCTCCGATCCCGGACCGGCGGCACGGAATCTCGATGGCAGACGAAGTCGACTCGAATTGGATGCTCCTCTTCGGCATCTGGCTCATCGCCAGCGCCGCGACGCTGGGCAGCCTGTTCTTCAGCGAAGTCATGGACTTCCCGCCCTGCTCACTCTGCTGGTACCAGCGGATCTTCATGTACCCGCTGGTGCTCGTGCTGGGCGTGGGCCTGATGCCGCTGGACCGCAGCGTTCTGCGCTACGGCCTTCCCCTGGCCATCGGGGGCTGGCTCGTCGCCGCCTACCACACGCTGCTCTACGAGGGCGTCATCCCCGAGAGCGCCGCGCCGTGCAGCATGGGCGTGTCCTGCTCGGAGGAGTACATCGAGCTCCTCGGATTCCTGTCCATCCCCCTGCTCTCCCTGCTGGCCTTCACCGCGATGGTGGGGGGCCTGCTGCTGCTCAAGAAGAGGCTCAAGACATGAACAAGCAGACGATCGTGATCGGCGCCGCCCTCGCCATGGCCCTGGTCTTCATCCTGGCGGCCAACTCCTACCGTTCCAGCGAGACCGAGCGGGTGGAGGAGGTGGTCCAGGAGAGCGCGGCGACGCTCGTGCCCGAGCACGCCATGACCGTGGGCCCCGACGACGCGCGCGTGACCATCGTCGAGTTCTTCGACCCCGCCTGCGAGACCTGCGCGACCTTCCACAAGCCCGTGAAGCAGCTGGTGGCGGCCCACCCCGGCCAGGTGCGCCTGGTGCTGCGCTACCTCCCCCTGCACGAGGGCTCGCAGGACGTGGTCAAGATGCTCGAGGCGGCCCGCAAGCAGGGCAAGTACTGGGAGGCGCTCGAGATGATGTTCGCGTCCCAGCGCGCCTGGGCGAGCCACCACGACCCGAAGCCGGAGCTGCTCTGGGAGCTCCTCCCCCGCGTCGGCGTGGACGTGGCCCAGGCCCGGGCCGACGTGGGCGACTTCCAGCTCGACGCGCTGATCCAGCAGGACCTCGAGGACGCGGCGAAGTTGGGGCTCCGCAAGACGCCCGGCTTCCTCGTGAACGGCAAGCCGCTGCCGAGCTTCGGCTTCCAGCAGCTTCAGATCCTGGTCAACTCCGAGATCGCCGCCAACTACTGACGCTGCTTGGCCTTGCTGCGCGTCGGCTTCTCCGGCTCACGCAGGGCCTCAGCCAGCTCCGCGTCCACCGCCTCACGCGCGCCGCGGCTCAGCGCGACGGCCCGGTCCAGCTCGAAGTCGGCCGCGAAGTCGAGCTCCTCGGTCACCGCCATGCGCTCGACCGTGTTCTCCACGTAGGAGCCCCAGTCCTCGCCCGTCGGGTTCGCCGTGATGCGGTGGTGCAGCTCGGTGAAGGCGTCGGCCAGGGAGATCATCGACGCGGCCATGCTGTGCTCGTGGCGCTCGTAGGAGGCGCGACGGCGGATGACCTTCTCCAGGTCGTCCCGGGCACGCTCGAGGTGCTGCCGGTCCATGAAGGGCAGGTCGACGGTCTTGAGCTCGTGCTCGACCTTGGCGAGACGGGCCTCGATCTTGCGCACGTCGGAGTTGGTCTTGCGCTCGTGCAGGATGATGCGGGCGAGCCACAGGCGCAGGTAGTCCAGCGTGCTGTCGTCGAGGCGCTCGACGTCCTGCAGGGACAGCGTCGTGTCCTGGGCCTTCGCCGTGCGGCGCAGCGCCTTCAGCTGATCGACGAGGCGGTAGTAGGTCTCCCAGTGCTTGTGCTGGCCGGGCACGCGCCTGCGGACCTCACCGACCAGGTGATCCCGCGCGACGATCCGCCGCTCGGCGCGCTTCTTCCGGTCGATCATCGAGCGAAACACGGGCGAGTCCGGCAGGAAGAGGCCGAGGATCCCGTTGACGCCAGCCTGCGCGACGATGGGGATGAGGATGGCCGGCGCGATGCCGGTGGCGATGGCGGCGACGGAGCCGACCGCGAGGCCGCCCATCAGGCCCCAGAAGTTGCCTTTGCTCTTCACCATCTCGAGGAAGTAGTTGACGTCCTCTTCGGCGGTCGGGGACTGGCTCACCTCGATGCCCTCACACCGTCACGCGGACCTGGCCGCCACCTTCGGGGCCATGGCCGCCGCGCAGCTGCTCGATGACCCGCGCCGCCATCTGGCTGCCCTCGGTGCTGCGCAGCCAGTTCTCGGAGCGGGGTCGGGCTTCGGTGATCGTGAAGTCGTCCGCGATGCGGGCCGGCGGGGTCGACAGCACGACGACGCGGTCGCCGAGGATCAGGGCCTCGGTGATGTCGTGCGTGACGAAGACCACCGTCGTCGGGAAGCGGGCGATGAGGTCGACCAGCAGCACCTGCATCTCGTGCCGGATCTGGGCATCCAGGGCGCCGAAGGGCTCGTCGGCCAGCAGCACACGGGGGCGCAGCACGAGGGCGCGGGCGAGCGCGACGCGCTGGTTCTGGCCACCGCTGAGCTGGCTGGGGCGGTGGTGCGCCTTGTCCGCGAGGCCGACGGCCTCGAGCATCTCGTCCACGCGGCTGTCCTGCTCCGCCTTCGGGACCTTCTTGCGCCAGAGCTTGAAGCGGAAGGGAAAGGCGACGTTCTGCCGGACCGTCAGGTCGGGGCGGTTGAGGTAGCGCTGGAAGACCATCACCACGTCGTCGTGGTGCCCTGTGCAGGGCTCGCCGTCGATGAGGACCGTGCCCTCCGTCGGCGAGACGACGCCGAGGGGGCGCACGCCGCCCATGAGGTGCAGCAGGGTCGACTTGCCGCAGCCCGAGGGCCCCAGCAGCATGTTGAGCTTGCCCTCTTCGAAGGTGAGGTCGACGCCGTCGAGCACGCGCAAGACGCCGACGCCTTCGGGCGCGGGGTACTCCTGGACGATGCCGCTGAGCTCGATCTTCACGCTTCGGTCTCCCAGGGGAAGAGCCGCCGCTTGAGCAGCTTGAGGGCCTGGTCGGTCACGAGGGCCATCACCAGGATCACGAAGATGCCGGCGAAGACCTTGTCGTTGGCGGACAGCCGCTTGTAGGTCTGGATGAGGTAGCCCAGCCCCTGCTTGGCGTTCACGTACTCGGCGACGGTGATGTAGGTCCACTCCACGCCCACCGCGACGATGATCGCGTCCACGATCCGGGGCAGGGCCAGCGGGAAGACCGAGTGCCGGATGGCCTCGAGCGGCGTCGCGCCCAGGTCCTCCGCCAGCACCCCGTGCTGCCGGGGCACGGCCACGATCGCGTCCCGCACCATGGGGATGAGGAAGACGCTGGCACCGAGCCAGAGAAAGACGATCTTGGCGGTCTCATCGATGCCGAACCAGAGCACCACGATGGGCAGCACCGCGACGACCGGCGCCGAACGCATGGGGTCGACGAGGGGGCTGAGCACCGCGTTGACCTTGCTGCTGCTGCCCATCAGCACGCCCAGGGGCACGCCGATGATCACCACGGCGATGAGCGCCAGGCCCACCCGCCGGGCCGAAGCCCAGGCCGCGCCGAAGAGGTTTCGATCCCCCTCAGCCTGCGCCATGTCGAGCAGGGCGGCGGCCACGTCCCAGGGGGCGGGCAGGAAGTAGGGCTTCACCAGGCCCGAGGCCGCGACGCCGGCCCAGATCGCCACGGCCGTTCCCAGGCCCGCGAGACCCAGGATCTGCCGCTGGCGACTGGAGATCGGCTCGTGCGGGTTCCACATCAACGGGAGTAGACCGCCACGTCGGTGCGCCGGTTCATGGCGCGGCAGGCATCCAGGTCCACGCCCTCAGAGGACGGGTCGGACTCGTCGCAGCTGGGCTTGTCGGGCCCGTTTCCGCGGACGACGAAGCGCTCCGTGGGGAACTCCCACTGGCCCTTGAGGTAGTCGACCACCGCCTGGGAGCGCTTCTTCGAGAGCGAGACGTTGGTGGCGCGGGCGCCCGTGGAGTCGGTGTTGCCCTCGACCGAGAAGTAGGCGGAGCCCATGGCGTCGAGCACGGGCACCAGCTCGGTGTCGATGACCTGCTGGGCGCGCTTGCTCAGCTCGGACTTGCCGCTGGCGAAGTTGATCGTGACGGGCTTCGTCAGCGCCGCGGTGCGGGCCGTGGCCGTCTTGCGCTGGCTCGCGGTGAACTCGAACTCGGCCTTCTTCGCGGCCTCCTTGGCCGCGGCGTCCTCGGCCGCGAGCTTGGAGATGAAGCGCTTGTCGAAGGCGTCCTGCGGCGCGATGACCGGGGCGTTGGGATCGGCGAGTGCGCCGGCGGCGCGCCACACCTGGTCGGCCTGCTTGTAGACGCGCTCGAAGTGGTTCGGGCCGCCCGCGAGGCCGAGCACGCGGATGTTCTCCTCGAGGCCGGTCCAGAGGATCCCGGCGTAGAGGCTGTTGATGAAGTCGGGGCCCTGCTGGCCGGCGAGCTCGGCGAACATCGGCTCGGAGTCCACGAGGGCCTCGGTCGCCGAGGCGGGGTCCTTCTTGGCGGCGGCGACGCCCTTCATCCAGCCGGCCACGAACTTCTGGATCGTGTCGGTCGAGCTGTCGATGACCCGCGTGTCGCAGACCATGGAGTCGTAGATGAGGTTGGTGGCGGTCGCGGTGGAGTAGACGACGTGAGCGTCCGGCGCGGCCTTGAGCGCGAGGCTCAGGTCGGGCTCCCAGAGCACGGCGGCGTCGACCTGGCCGGCGGTGTAGGCGGCGCGCACGCCGGGCGTGCCCTCTTCGGCGTTGATGTAGATCATCTCGACCGTCTGGCGCTTCCGGGCGGACAGGCTCGAGTTGTTCAGGCCGTTGACCAGCAGCCAGTCACTGGGCGTGTACTGGAGCAGGGCGACCTTCTTGCCGGCGAGGTCCTCGACCCGGCGGATCTCCTTGCCCGCGATGATGGCGTCGCCGCCGCGGGTGTTGTCCGCGATCATCACGGCCTTGCCGTCGAAGCCCGCGCCGCGCAGGCCGGGGTGCTCCTGGGCGAAGAAGTCCACGGTCCGCCAGCTGCAGTGCGCGCTGTCGGAGCCGAAGTTCGTCGCCATCGTCGGGATGTCGTCCTGGAGCAGGAACTCGATGTTCACGCCCTGGTTGGCGAAGATCGAGCCGGGCTTCGTCGTCAGCGAGCCGCCGTTGGCCAGCAGCGCCGGCGCGTAGCCGTGGAAGGAGACGATGGACACCTTCAGCGGGTTGCCCTTGCTGCCGATCTCGCCGCTCTTCGCGGGGGTCTTCTTCGTCGGCGTCTTCGTGTCGCCGGGGCTGTCGTTGGAGGTCACGTCGTCGTCGCCGCCGACCATGTCCTTGAGCCCGAGGGTCCACACCAGGGCCCCCACGACCAGAAGGATCACCATCGCGACTACGGTCTTACCGGCAGGCTTGAGCTTCATCGTTCACTTCTCCCCGTGTTCACTCACCCAGAAATTCGAAGACCTGGCTCAGCCGCTTTGCTTCGGCCTCCAGGCGGCCGATCTCGCCCGTGCAGGCGGCGCGGGTGGCCTCCAGCTCGGACAGCGCCTTCGCGCGCTCGACCGTGGCCGTCTCCCGGGCCTCGGCGAGCAGGCCTTCCAGCTCGGCGATCTGCTTCTGGACCTCGGCCTCCGTCTCCGCCATCACCTCGTCGATGGCGGCGGACTGGCGCTCGTAGGCGCCT
>JAJDAI010000438.1 GCA_029261955.1 Deltaproteobacteria bacterium
CGCTTGAGGCTCGCGACGTAGCTCTCGTCCTCCGCGGCCCCCACGAGGTCGAGCACGACGCGCTTCTGCACGTTGGGGTGCAGGCCCTTGACCGCCTCGATGGCGACGTGTTGGCCCTTTCCGGGGACCATGCGGGCGGCGTAGAGCAGGCGAACCGGGCCGTCGTCCGAGTACTCGACACTCGCGTCGGGGAGGAGCTTCGCGGTGTCCACGCCCGGCCAGGCCACCCGCACGCGCGAGCCCTCGATGCCGAAGTCCTCCAGGCGGCTCTTGGCGGACGCCGAAGGCACGATGGCCGCGGCCATGCCCGAAACGCGACTCCGCCAGAGCTTGCCGCGCAGGCCACGCAGCCGACCCCAGGCCGCCTCGCCCTGGAAGGCGTCCTCCAGCAGGCCGACGGTCGGCGCGACGTTCACCGGCACGCCCATGCCCGAAGCGAGCACGACGTCGGGCCGGAAGCGCAGCGCGGCGCGGCGAACGGCGAGCTCCATGGCGAGGCGGGCCTTCACGGGGTGGCCGCGTTCGAGGCGCACGGCGCGCGCGTCCGCCGGAAGCAGGGACGGATCCTGGCGCCACCCAGCGACCAGGAGCACGTCGTGGTCCTGCCGGAGCCGATCCCACAGGTTCCACACCAGGCGGGACGAGCCGCGGTGTACGTCGGGCGGGAAAGCACGGCTGGCAACGAGGATGCGCACGTTCCGAGGCTAGCCTGATCCACCCCCCGACCGCTGGTACCCTGCGCCGGTGCCGGAGCACACCCCCCCCAAGAAGCCCTTTTCGTGGCTGCCTCGAACGCTGACCCAGTGGATCGGCGTGGCGGTGGTTCTGGGTGTCGTTCTGGGGCTCGCGGCGCACGACAACGCCGCGCTCGCGTCCGCCCTGGCCCCGATGGAGCTCTTCGGAGAGCTCTTCATCCGTTGCCTCAAGCTCCTGATCATCCCGGTCATCGTCACCTCGCTGGTCGTCGGTGTGACGTCGATCGGCGACCTGGGGCGTCTGGGGCGACTGGGCGGCAAGGCGGTCGCCTACTACATGGGCACCACGGGCATCGCCGCGATCCTCGGGCTGGTGCTGGTCAACCTGATCGAGCCGGGCGCGGGCGTCTCCGACGCGGGCGCGGGCGAGGTGCCCGACAAGGCCCAGGCCGGCTCGGGCATGACCGTCGGCTCCATGCTGGGCCGGATCTTCGGCGAGACGCTGCTCAGCCCGATCCAGTCGCTGCGCGACGGCGACATCCTGACCGTCATCTTCGCCTGCCTGCTCTTCGGCCTGGTCCTCATCGTCCTGGGCGAGCGCGGCAAGCCCATCACCGCGGTCTTCAAGCGCGCGGACGCCGTCGTCATGCAGGTCGTGCGCAACATCATGTGGCTCGCGCCGGCGGGCGTCCTGGGCCTGCTGGAGGCCAACCTCGCGCGCGGGGGCCTCGACTCGCTCTTCGCCGTCGGCCGCTACTGCGTCACCGTGACCCTCGGCCTGGGCATCCACGGCTTCATCATCCTGCCGCTCATCGTGCTGTTCATCGGAAAGATGTCGCCGCGCCGCTGGTTCCGGGGGATCCGCCCTGCCATCGCGGTGGCCTTGTCGACCTCGTCGTCGTCGGCGACCCTGCCCGTCACCATCGAGGCCTGCGAGGACAACCTCGACGTGCCCACGGGGGTCGCGTCCTTCGTCCTGCCGCTGGGCGCGACGATGAACATGGACGGGACCGCGCTCTACGAGGCGATCGCGGCGCTCTTCGTGGCCCAGGTCTTCGGCATCGAGCTCACCCTCATCCAACAGATCGTGGTCTTCGTGACGGCCATGGCGGCGTCGGTGGGCGCGGCGGGGATCCCGTCCGCGGGCCTGGTCACCATGGCGATGGTCTTCGAAGCGGTCGGCCTGCCTCTGGAGGGGATCGGCTTGATCCTCGCCGTGGATCGCTTCCTCGACATGGGCCGCACCGTGGTGAACGTCATGGGCGACACGGCCGGCGCCGTCGTGCTGACGCAGCTCACCCGCGAGAATTGACTGCGCGCGGCCTCGCGACCGGTCTTCATGTTGTGTAGATGTTGTCCTTGTTGCGGGACTCTGGAACTTGCCCCCCGAGGCCGCTGTCAATCTGCTTTAAGCGTGCGGAGAGCAGACCGACCTTTATAATCGGGCCGCCCTGAGATCAGGGCTCTCCGTGCTTCGTCGAGAGGTTGCACCCGGAATGAGTTCGGCCGATCCCTGCAGCAGGCACCGCATCGCGATCGCGGCGGTCATCCTGCTGGTCACTTCAGTGACCGCCGTCCCCGCCTTCGCGGGTACGTGCGGCGTCCTGCCCTTCGCCGCCGAGGGCGGGGTGGATCAGGGAGCCGCGGACAACATCGCCTCCCTCATTTCCTCGGAGCTCGACATCGTCGGGGACTTCGAGTTCGTGCTCAGCGCGGACGCGAAGGAGACCACGGACGGCTGCGGCAAGGACGCGAAGTGCCGGACGGCCTTTGGCGAGGGCGAGGGCCACAGCCACGTGGTCTCGGGCTCCGTCGGCCCCGCCGGCGCGGACGAGTACACCATCACCGCGACGCTCTACGAGGTCTCGGGTGGCCGTCAGGTCCGCCAGATTCAGGGCATCGTTGGCCGCAAGCCCGACCTGCTGCTGGACGCGATCCCCCTGCTCGCCACCGAGCTCGCCACGGGCAAGAAGAAGGAGAGCCCGCAGGAGGAGAAGTCCGTCGCGACCACCTTCGACGAGCCCGCCTTCGACGACGAGGCAGAGGACGAGCCCAGCGCGAAGAAGGCCGACTGGCAGGAGCGCGATCGCCACGGCCGCCGCGTGCGCGCCGACGACGAATTCGAAGAGGACGACCTCTTCGGGGACATCGACGAGGAGCTGAACCTCGACGAGCTCGACGAGGGCAAGCAGCGCAAGAAGCAGGCGGAGCGACGGGAGCGTGAGGCGAAGGAAGCGGCGAAGAAGGCCGAAGAGTCCCGCCTCGCCCGCATAGCCCAGGAAGAGCGCCGCCGTCGTGAAGACGAGGAGCGCCGCGCGGAGGAGGACGAGCGCCGCCGCGAGCGCGAAGAAGAGCGCGCACGCCAGGACCGCAAGCGCCGCGACGAGGAGCGCCGCATCGCCGAGGCACGGCAGGCTGAAGAAGACGCCCGCAAGGCCAAGGAAGAGCGACGCCGCCGCGACGAGGAGCGCGAGGCTGCCGCGGAGCGACGCCGGACGGAAGAGCGCGAGGCCCGCGAAGAGGAGAAGCGCCGCGATCAGGAGCGTCGGGCCGCGGAAGAGAGCCGCCGCGAACGCGAAGAGCGCGAAGCCGAAGAGGCGCGCGAGCGCGAAGAGCGGCGCGCAGCCGATGACCGACGCCGCGAGCGCGAAGAAGCCGAAGAGGCCGAGCGCGAGGAGCGCCGGGCCAGCTCCGAGCGCGACGAGCGCCGGGCCGCCTCGGACCGCTCCGACCGAGAGGATCGACGCCGCCGGGCCGAAGAGGACGAGCGACGCCGCGAAGAAGAAGCCCGCCTGGCCGAGCGCGAGGAGGAGGACAACGAGCCCCGCCTGTCCTCGGCCCTGGAGAGCGACGAAGACGACGGCTTCGTGATCGAGG
>JAJDAI010000439.1 GCA_029261955.1 Deltaproteobacteria bacterium
AAGGAGGAATCGGCGCATGGCGCGATCAAAGCTCCTTTCGCCTACCGCGGCAACGGCCGTCCTGACTTGAAGAAGAGCTCACCCGCCAGAGTTCGCCCTCCCCCGCGCCTCAGGAAGCTGTTCCAGGTGCGCCCGCTCACCGGATCCCGGACCACGTTCCGGTGCTTCAGGTTGAGCACGTCGCGCTTCACCCTGCCCGAGACGTAGTGCAGGAAGGTCACGGTCCCATCCACCTCCACGGACTCCGCCAGACCGACGTGCGTGAAGCGATCGTCGCGGAGCTTGTTGCCGTTGCGGTCCCAGGTGTTGTGGAAGAAGAGCAGGTCGCCGGGGCGGATGTCCTTGCCCTTGATGCGCCCGCGCCCGGCCAGGCTCTTGAAGAGGCTGTGGGTCCCCGACACGCCGCGCACGCCGGGGTCGAGCAGGTTGAAGTTGATGCTGTCGTAGCTCGCCTCGACGAAGCCGGAGCAGTCCGAGCGGTAGGGCCGGCCGTCGAGTCGGATGTCCTCACGGCCCAGCATCAACAGGGCCCGGTCGAGCACGGTCTGCAGATCCGTCTTCGCCTGCCGCTTGCTCCGGGCCGTCGCGCAGCCGCAGAGGCTCAGCGCGATCAGAAGGACTGCGAGGCGACGAAGTAGATCTGGAAGGGAACGTCGGGCCATGTCTCAGGGGGGCTGAAGAAGGGCAGGCGGCCGGGCGGGGCGTTGGGGGACCAGGCGAACTCGATGCCGCCCATCGCGGGCAGCACGCCGCCCCAGTCCAGGTAGACGCGCAGAGCGTAGCCAATGCTTACACCGAGGTCGGACGGCTCGGGAGGCGTTTCCAGGTCGCGAGCGACGACTCCGCCCTCCACGAACAGCACACCCTGCAAGGCCCGGTAGCGCATGAAGGGACCCGGCAGGTCGAGGTCGCGAGCGAAGAAATGCCGCCACTCCACGCTGCCCATCGTGCGGAACTTGCCCAGCAGGTAGTTGGCCGCGTAGCCGCGCACGTTGCTGTTCCCGCCGAGCACGAACTGCCGGTGCTTCACGTTGCCGCCGATGACCCCGACCTTCCCGCGCACCGCGAGCACGTGCCAGGGGTGCAGCGAGAACAGCTTCGTCGCCTGCAGGTCGACTCCACCGAAGACCGAGGCCTCCGCTGAACGCAGGTGGTCGTCCTCCAGCGCGAAGTCGCGCCCCGCGAAGGCCGTCACCAGGACCCGTCCGCCGCTGCGGGGCGAGAAGGCCGAGGCGCGCGTGTCGTAGACGTAGGTGACCTCGCCGTTGACCAGGATCGGCGCGTCCGTGGGGCGGAAGAGGCCGTTGAGCCACTGCACGTCGACGCTGACGTCGATGCGGTGCTGCCGGTAGCTGCCGATGCGGGGCGGGCCGAAGTAGTGGCGGTAGCTGGGTCCGCCGCCCACCCAGGCCTCCTCGTCGGTCCAGACCCGCAGGCGGACCTGGTGCTGGAGGTCGTGCGCGGGGCGCATGGCCAGGTACGCGTAGGCCTCGATGCCCGAGACCGAGTCGGCGGCCACGAGGAAGGCGGAGCCCGTCAGCTTCACCGCGCGCGGGAAGCGGTTGTCCTTCTTGAGGGAGATGCCGTCTGCGTCGGTCTCCAGGATGCGGCCGCGTGGGTCGACCTGGACCGAGGCGACGCGCTTGCGGGTGATGACCTCCCAGCTGGCGACCTCGTCCTGGCCGTCCCAGATGAGGGTCGCGCGGCCCTTGCGACCGACCGCGGGGTTGAGTCGGATCTCGACGACCTCGTCGCTCGCTTCGCCCTCGAGCACCTCGCGCCGGATGGTCACCCGCGTCCGCCACGAGCCGTCGTCCTGGCGCTCGCGTTCGACCTGCTGGACGGCGAGGTTCACGCGCGCCCAGCCGCCCATCCAGCGCTGCGCGAAGCCGACGGCGGGCTGGCCGGTGCGGTCTTGCAGCAGGGTGAAGAAGTCGGGGCCTTCACCGTTGGATCGCAGGTAGTCGCGGACAGCTGCATCCAGGCTCTGGGCGCCGACGCGGTCCTCGATCATCAGAAGCAGGGCGCGGCCGGTGCGCAGCGGGCGGTTGAAGCGGCGCACGTCGGCGCGGAGCGGGTCCACGACCCAGGGGTTGTCGAAGATCTGGTCGGCGAAGGGAAAGACCGGGGTCTGCAGGATCGCGTCGACCTCGGGCAGGAAGCTCAACCCGTCCAGCAGCTGCCGCAGGTTGACGTGGTTCTTCCAGCGCGTGCTCAGGTAGTCGGGGATGAGCCGCCAGGCGAGGCCGTGCGTGGTCAGGGGCTCGACCCGCGTCGGTTCGCGGCGGCGGGTCGCTGCTTCGATGGCCTCGGCCAGGACGGCGCGGGCGAGGTGCAGGTCGTGGTAGCGCCAGACCGGCAGCTCGGCCTCGAAGAAGCGGTCGGAGATGTAGAGCACCCCCTCGCCGCGCTCGACCAGCTTGCGGCGCAGCGGGGCCTCGACGATCACGAGGTCCTGGGGATCGAGGCCGGCGCCGCGTGCCGTCGCGCGCGCCCCTTCGACGGCCCGCCGCAGCCAGCGCTTCTGGATGCGGCGCAGGGGCTGGCCGAAGTAGGAGATGCTGCCGTCGTCGGCCGGGATGTTCTCGCGCCAGGTGAGCGGGCGGTCTCGCTGCACGCTGAGGCTGATCCAGCGGGACTCTGGGGAGCTCCACGAGGCCTGGATCCGTCCGGCGCCGATGGGCTCGATCTCCAGCTGACCTTCCCGCCGGGCGTCCGGCACGAAGCGGTCGGCGTCGGGATCCGGGCTCAGCCCGCCGAGCATCAGGCGGTGGCCTTCGGGCATCGTCAGGTCGAGGGAGCGCTCGATCGAGGGCGGCGGCGCCTCGATGGCCCAGGTCCCGTCTTCCCTCAGGTCCACGGGCAGGGGAGCCAGGCCCCCGTTGACCGTCACGACCCCTCGGTAGCGCCCGAAGGTGCCGAACTTGCGCGGGATCTGCGTGTGGAAGGAGCCGCTGATCAGGGCTTCTCGACCGGGCTGGAGGGCCTCGCTGAGGGGGATCCGGATCAGCGGCACACCCTCGCGCTCGATGGGCTCCGGCGTGACCACGAAGCTGCTGGATCCCAGGTCGACCACCACCTCGCCGAGCTCCTGGCCGCCCCCGTCGAAGCCGACCGGGTAGACGCGCTCGTGCAGGATGTCGCCCAGCTCGGGATCGTCCGCGTAGGCGTCGGGGTAGCGGAAGAGCAGCAGCTCGTGGACCGACACCGACGACGGGTTGGGCAGGCGCCACGTCAGCGTTCCGTCGACGGTGCCGAGCTTCGGATCGAGCGAGGCATCGACGTCCAGCGACTCACCCGTGGGCGTCATGCCCATCAGCAAGAGCGACACCGCAACGAGGCTGGTACGTTGCGCCCGATGGCCGAATCCGCCCGCCCGCGCGAGACCCCGCGCAAGCCCAGCAACCCCCGCCGCCACCGCAAGGAGCCGCCCAAGGCCCCTGCGGTTCAGGTCCACGCGCACCGGGGTGGGGCGAAGCTGCGGCCCGAGAACACGCAGGCCGCCTTCGGCAAGGCGGTCGAGCTCGGCGCCCACTTCATCGAGTTCGACGTGCGCACCTGCGCGACCGGCGAGCTCGTCGTCATCCACGACGCCACGCTCCAGCGGGTCGGGGGGCAGCCGGCGCGGGTCGATCAGCTCTCGCTGTCCGAGCTCCAGTCGATCGATGTGGGATCCCATTTCGACCCCGAGTATGGGTCCGAGCGCGTCCCGACGCTCATCGAGGTGTTGGAGACCTGGCGCAACCAGATCCGCTTCAACATCGAGATCAAGGAAGACACGCCCCGTGGCGACGGCACCGCCACCGCCGTCGGCCGCCTGATCTCCAGCATGGGCCTCTACAGCGACGTGATCATCAGCTCGTTCAGCCCGCTGAGCCTGCTGCGCGCCCGCGCCATGACCGAGGCGCCGCTGGGGCTCTGCTACCCCATGGACGGCGGCCGCGGGATCAGCGGCCGGGTGCGCGATCGGCTCATGCGGCGCCCCTGGTCTGCCCCGCTGCTCTCCGTCTACGCGCTTCATCCCAAGGACGCGCTCGTGACCGCCGAGATGGTGCGCAAGGCCCACATGCGCGGGCTCGCGGTCAACGTCTGGACCGTCGACGATCCCGAGCGCATCGCGGCGCTGGCTGGCATGAAGGTCACCGGCATCGTCTCCGACCGCCCCGACGTGGCCCTGCAGGTAACACAGGGCCTCGACCCCTTGCAGCGCAAGGCGCCGGGACTCCCAGCCTGACAGCTCGCGCCGCAGCCTGAGTGGGGTCCAGCGTGCCCGGTTGCGCGGATCTACGAGGCCTTCAGCAGCTCCATCGCCCACTCCGAGGCCGCGGCGGCGTGCTCCTGGTACGCGTCGGCGCCGATCCGCCGCCAGAGCATCGGGTCCCCGTTGAAGGCACGACCGCCCACCAGGATCGTGGGGGCCGCCGTTCCGAGCCCGCTGCGCACGGCGCCGACCAGGTCGGCCACCTGTTCGACCTGGTTCGGCAAGGCCGCGGAGACGCCCAGCAGGCGGGCGCCGGTCCGCTTCAACATCGTGAGCAGATCGTCGTTCGGGGTGTCGCCGCCCAGGAACCGGCTGTCCCAGCCATCCATCTCCCAGAAGTCCGCGACCATGCTCGGCCCCAGCTGGTGCAGGTTCCCCTGAACCGAGGTGGAGATGGCCACTGGCCCGCTGGGGCTGCACGAGAAGACCAGCGGGTAGAGCTGGGACATGACCAGCTGCGTCACCGCCGTGCAGAGGTGCTCCTGCGCGACGTTGATGTCGCCGCGCTGCCAGAGCCGACCGACCTCCCACTGCACGGGCTGGAAGACCTGGAGGTAGAGCTGGCGGATGGAGCTGCCCTGCTCGGCGGCTTCCAGGATCAGCCGGCTCGCGCCGCGCCGATCCCCCGTGAGCACCGCAGCCAGGTAGCGCCGGGCCAGCTGGCCCAGGGCGTCGTCCTGATCCAGGAAGGTCGTGTCGATCTCGTCGGTCATCGTCCGCTCCTCCGCCGTGCGCCGATGTCCTGTCCCGGGGCCAGGATCGCCGAACTGCGCGACGGAAGGAAGCGGATGATCAGCCGATGCTCAGCAGCTCCACGTCGAAGACGAGCATGCCGCCCGGGCGTCCGCCGCCAGGCTTGTGGCCGTAGGCGGCCTCGGCCGGGATCCAGAAGCGCTTCGTCTCCCCCTCGACCATGAGCTGAAGGCCCTCGGTCCAGCCGCTGATCACGCGGTTCAGGGGGAAGGTCGCGGGCTCGCCGCGGACCACGCTGCTGTCGAACATCTGGCCGTTGGTCGTCCAGCCGCTGTAGTGCACGGTGACGCTGGCGGTGGGGCCGGGCTTCTCAGAGCCGCTGCCCGCCTTGATGGTGCGGTGGCCGAGGCCCGACGAGGTGACGGCGGCGTCCTTCGGGATGCCGGACACGTCCTCGGGGACCTTCGGCGGGGCCGGGGGCTCGGTGAAGGAGAAGAGCTCGATGTCGAAGACCAGCAGGCCGCCGGGGCGTCCGCCGCCGGGGTTCTCGCCGTAGGCCAGATCCGCGGGGATCCAGAAGCGGGACTTCTCGCCGATCTCCATGAGCTGCAGCCCCTCGGTCCAGCCCGAGATCACCCGATTCAGCGGGAAGCTGATGGTCTCGCCGCGCTGCACGGAGCTGTCGAACAGCCGCCCGTCCGTCGTCCAGCCGCTGTAGTGCACCGTCACGGTGGCCGCAGCGGTCGGCTTCTGTCCGCCGCCCTCCTTGAGCACCTTCCAGGCGAGGCCAGACGCCGTCGTGCTGGCGTCGGAGGGGGGAGCGGAAACGTCGGCGGGTGCAGAGAGGTCAGTCATGGCGCGGGAGCCTAGCAACCTCGGGCGGGGAGTTGCAGGGGGGCGAGTGTCCTGACCCCACCTGATGTCCTGACCCCACCTGATGTCCTGACCCCAGCAGAAAGCCGAATCCCCACCGATCCGCCCTCTCAAGTGGGGTCAGGACATCAGATCCAGGTCCGATTCCCCGAAAACGCAGAATCCAGTGGGGTCAGGACATCCGCGTTGCGGACCTGTGGAGCCCCAAAGTGGACACTGAAGTGACCACCCCTGATCGGTCACCTGCAGGCTCCCTCCACCACCCCACCAGATCCGCCGACAAACCAACCATCAGCAGGACGATCGCCGCATTGCCCCACCCCCCACTTGTTGTTTGATCGTGACCCGCTTGTTTCCCGTTCAACGGGGAACATCCTGCCGACGACAGCGAGGCGGGAAGCGAGCAGGCGAACACACAAATCGCCCTCCCCCGACCCCCTGGCCAGGCCTTGATTCGGCGCCTTCGTAGCTGGACCAAAACCACCCCTCCTTCGGGAAGGCACGCCTGCCATGCGCTCGATCGTCCTGCTTCTTCTCCCCCTGCTCACCGCCTGCTACTCCGCCGACCAGTGGAACGACGCACGCGGCCTCGACGCTGTCGACACGGCCGACGAGCTGGACTCCGACTCCTACCGCCAGCAGTGGACGGACCGGGACGACCCCAACCTCTTCGCCGACGACCTCGAGTACCGCCTCGCCGAGCTGCCGCAGGCCGGCGAGCCCGAGAACGTGCCCTGGGCCGCGTCCTACTGGCCGGTCTACGAGGACTCCATCAACTACAAGTGGAACGGCAGCTCCTCCACGTCGGCCGCCGGTAAGTACGGCGAGGCCTTCGGGGTCGAGGACATCGAGACGAAGGTCAGCGCGTCCAACGGCATCGACAAGTACAGCGCTCGCACCGCCTGCACGACCGACGACCAGTGCGACGACAACATGGGTGAGGCCTGCGCCATCCGCGAGGGCGCCGAGGGCGGCTACTGCATCCCGTCCTGGTGGGGCATCTGCCACGCCTGGGCCCCCGCGGCCATCATGGAGCCCGAGCCCATCCACCCCGTCACCCGCAACGGCGTCACCTTCGAGGTCAACGACATCAAGGCGCTGCTGACCATCGCCTGGGACGCCAGCAACTCGAAGTTCGTCAGCCTGCGCTGCAACGAGGACGACGACGACGTCGAGTACGACGGCTACGACCGCCCCACCGGCTCCGACGCCAGCTGCATCGACACCAACCCCGGCACCTACCACGTGCTGCTGGCCAACTACCTCGGACTCAAGGGCGCCTCCTTCGTCGAGGACCGCACCTGGGACGACGAGGTCTGGAACCAGCCCCTGCGCGGCTACCGCATCACGCAGCAGACCGAGATCAGCGCGCAGGACGCCAACGACCTGCTCGGCGTCACCGGCAACACGCCGGCCGAGAACCCCGAGCCCCGCACGACTGAGGCCACCGGGACCGTCGCCCAGAACGCCTGGCACCACGTGGACGCCGTGCCCGTCGCCGCCGGGGAGAAGCTCGTCGTGACCATGACCGGCACCGCCGACGCCGACCTCTACGTCCGCTGGAACAACCAGGCCGACGCCGACAACTGGGTCTGCCGCCCCTGGCTCAACGGCTCCACCGAGTCCTGCTCCATGACCGCCGGCTCGAACGCGACCGCCGCCCACGTGTCCGTCCAGGGCTACGCCGCGAACAGCAACTTCGACCTGAAGATCGAGGTCCTGCCCGCCGACACCGGCGAAGTCCCCACCGTCTACGCCTTCAACGACACGGCCGTGACGCTCTTCTTCGTCGAGGCCGAGGTCGACTACATCACCGAGGCCGCCGCGACCCTGAACGGCAACCTCGCCGACCGCATCGACGAGTTCACCCGCACCGACCGCTACGAGTACATCCTCGAGGTCGACGCCGAGGGCAAGATCAACGGCGGCGAGTGGGTCGGCAGCTCGCGCCAGAACCACCCCGACTTCCTGTGGCTGCCCACCGGCCGCGACCAGGGCAAGCCCATCGCGGGCGGCGCCATCACCTACGCCGTCGTGCAGGAGCTGCTCGAGGCGTCCATCGCCGGCGAGACCACCCCCGAGCAGGACGAGACGACGCAGCTGTTCAGCGTGACCGAGGCCGGCTCGGTCGCGAAGCACGGCTGGGCCCACTACGGCCCCTTCGCCGCCGTCGAGGGTGAGTTCACCGTCGCCATGACCGGCACCGGCGACGCCGACCTCTACGTCCGTGAGGGCGCCCAGCCCACGCTGAGCGACTACGACTGCCGCCCCTACAAGAACGGCTCGGCCGAGAGCTGCTCCGAGTCCGGCGCCGGCAGCTACTACGTCAGCGTCTACGGCTACACCGCGGCCACCTTCAACCTGGCCATCAGCTACACCGGCGCGGCCGGCACGGACCTGCCCGAGGAGCCCGTCGAGGACCCCGAGGAGCCCGCCTTCGAGCACCTCGACGAGTCCGGCCACGTCAACGAGGGCGACTGGGCGCGCTTCACGCTGACCCTGACCGCGGGCCAGAGCATCCTCATCGGCACCGAGGCGGCCAACGACATCGACCTGTACGTCCGCTGGGGCGCCGCGCCGAACCTGAACGACTACGACCACCGCCCCTACTCCTCCAGCGGCAACGAGACGGTCGCGTTCACGGCCCCCGCCGACGGCGTGGTCCACATCGGCGTGCACGGCTACGCCGGCAGCGACTTCGTGGTCGAGACCACCGACGGCTGAGTCCGCCGTGGGCTGACTGGGGTCTGACCCCACCTGGCCCATCCAGAGAATTCGTGAAACCCGCGGTGGCAGACACCGCGGGTTTCATGCTTGGGGCGTCCCATCGGCCACAATGCCGATCGATGGCCCGACTCTTCCTCGTGCTGCTGCTCGGCTGCCCCGCAGCGGCGCCTCCCCCGGATCTCGACGGCGACGGCTGGGAGGACGCCGAGGACTGCCTGCCCGAGGACCCCGAGGCCTTCCCCGGAGCCGAGGAGCGCTGCAACGGCTTCGACGACGACTGCGACGAGCAGATCGACGAGGGCTTCGATCTGGACGGGGACGGCTTCGAGCCCTGCGACGGCGACTGCGACGACACCGACCCCACGGTTGCGCCCTTCGCGCCCGAGCTGTGCAACCAGCGCGACGACGACTGCGACGGCGAGCTGGGCCTCGACGAGTCCCTCGATCAGGACGACGACGGCAGCCCGCTCTGCCTGGACTGCGACGACCAGGACTCCGAGCGCTTCCCCTCCTCCCCCGAGCACTGCGACGACGTCGACCACGACTGCGACGGCGACCCGCGCACCGGCGAGCCCGCGGTCGTCGATGGGGTGACCACCTGGTTCGGGGGCGACGGCTTCACCTCCGAGGACAGGCCCTGCGACGAGGCCGAGCGAATCCTGGTCTGCGGCGACCTCCGGCCGGGCGACGAGGTGGCGAACCTGGACGGGATCTCCTGCGCGGTCGAGGTGACGGGCAGCTTCGCCCTGCAGGCGGGCAACGCGACCTTCGCGGAGCTCGAGTCCATCGCCGGCACGCTCCAGGTCGAGAACAGCCCGAGCCCGCTGAGCCTGGCTTTCCCCGCGCTGCGCAGCGTCGGCCCCCTCGAGATCCTGTGGGCCGAGGCCTCGGTGGCGCTGTCCCTGCCGGCGCTGACCGAGTTCGGGGGCCTGGAGCTGCGGTGGTGCGAGGGCGACGTCAGCGTGGTCGGGCCCGCCGGCGGTCTCGCGACCAGCGGCCAACTCGCGATCACCTCCAACGAGGGCGATGTCTCCGTCTCGGGCTTCTCGGGTCCGGCGAACCTGGGGGAGATCTCCGTCGGCGGGAACTCCGGTGCCCTCACGCTGGACGGCTGGGCCGGGCCGCTGTCGGTCAACGGGGACGTGACGGTGGGCAACAACCCGCAGCTGGTGGCGCTTCAGCTCGGGGGCGACGGCCTCAGCCTCGGGGGAACGCTCTTCCTGGAAGGCAACGCCTCGCTGAGCACCGCGGAGCTGGGCGTGAGCTCGACCGGCGGCTGGTTCCGCGTGCAGGACAACCCGTCTCTGACCCTGCTCGATGTGCCAACGCTCACCACGGTGGGCGGGAACTTCGTCCTCGCCGACAACGCCGCGCTGGCGAGCCTCGCTGGGTTCGGCAGCCTCGAGTCGGTCAGCGGCAACCTGAGCATCACCGACAACGCCTCCCTTCCGACGGCAGCTGCCCAGGCCCTCGCGGCCTCGACCTCGGTCGGTGGCGAGGTGCTGATCGAGGGCAACGCGCCCTGAGCACCGACATGGGACAGGTCACGGAACCTCGCGCCTCCTAGGATCAACAGCGTCGGGCGAGGGGCTCGACGAGAGCGGAGTCGCGGGCTGGCACGAGGGGTGCCGTTTCTCACTCCGAACCTGTGGAGTTCGAGGAGGACCCCATGAAGACCTTGTTCGCTCTGCTGGCGCTCAGCCTGCTGTGCGCAGGAACCGCCGAAGCCCGCGCCGTTCGCCTGATGTACGAGGCCCCGGCCGCGTCCGAAGGCGGCCCCGCCGTGATCGTCACCTTCGAGGAACAACGCGAGGAGAAGAAGGGCGGCAAGGACCCCACGGTCATCGCCAACGAGCGCGGCGGCTACGGCATCCCCACCGCCGTGCGCTCGGGCAAGGGCGGCACCGGGCACGCCGCAGACGTGGTGCCCGATTGGGCCGTCGATGTCTTGAAGAGCGCCGGCTACGCGGCGAGCGGGGGCGAGGCCGACGCGCAGACCGCGCGCCTGCACCTCATCCTGCGCAAGCTCTGGGGCGATCAGATCCCGATCCCCGGCGGCTCCCGATCCCAGTTCAGCTTCCTGGTCGAACTGCAGCTCTTCGCGCCCGGCGCGGCCGAGCCCTCGTGGACCTCGGCGGTGCAGGCCTCGGGCGGCACCACGACCGTGATGATGCGCTTCGACGACCCGGCCGAGAACGGCTTCGTGCGCACCTTCGACGAGGCCACGAAGAGCTTCGTCAAGCTCATGGCGAGCGCCGAGTTCCAGGCCATCCTCCCGGGGGACGTCGCCGCGGCGCAGGCCGCCTCGGAGAACCTGGGCGCCAAGCCCGCGCTCGACGCCAAATCCAAGGAAGAGCCCCCCGAGGGCGACGGCGTCGCCACCACGGCCGCCGACCTGCCGAAGGGCTTCGAGTCCTGGGACCCGGGCACCTACCAGTGGACCGGCAAGAACGTGGCCGAGGGCTTCGTCTGGGGCGGGATCGGCGCGGGCCTCTTCATCGCCGGCGATCAGTGGAGCCGCGCGGTCGCGATCGAGCACGGCGGACTCGCGACGCCGCTGCCGATCGGACACGCCTTCTCGTCGGTCGCCCACATCCCGAAGAGCACGCCCGATCCCGGCGCGGAGTGGGCGGTCCAGGCCTACGTCTCCGACATCATGTTCAGCTACGGCGTGCACATGTTCGTGCCCTCGCTGGGCATGACGGTGCCGACCCTCATCGCGGCCTCCACCGGCGCCGACGTGCAGACGAGCAAGGCCGTCATGGGCCTCGCGTCCATCCCGTCCTTCGTGCCGGGCGGCGTGGCGATGGTCCACCGCTTCCACACCCTGTTCCGGCCGGTCTGGGACGCGCACCAGCTCAACTCCGACAGCTGGCACCACTTCGGGCCCGGCCTGATCACGCTGGTCATCGGCGTCGTGGACATCGCGGTCGGCGGCGTGCACGGCGTGCTCGGCGTGCTCTACGCGTCGGGTGCGGTCACGGCCCGCGCAGACGAGAAGGGCCTGCTCCCGGGAGCCACCGACGGGCGGCGGGGGCTGCAGAACTCGGCCTCGATCGTGCCGATGATCACCCCGACGGACGGGGGCCTCAGCTTCGGCGTCGCCGGGACCTTCTGACCGCGAGCAACAGGAACAGGGGCAAGGCCGGGGAACCTCCGCTGCTGCACCCGCAGGCGGAGCCCAGGCCCTGCGCCGCGTCCGAGGACTCGCCGTTGATGTAGGCGCCAGCGGACTCGAAGCGCAGCTCCATGGCGGTCGCCACGGGTCCGGTCGTGCGCTCGGGCTCGGTGACGACGCCATCTCCATCTCCATCGTCGAAGAGCTGGCTGTCGTCCGCGAAGGCGGCGACCAGGGCGTCGTGCTCGAGGGGGTCCTCGGCATCCAGGGTCTCGCCGTCCGCCAGGTCCAGGAGCGCGTCGTCCAACCAGCCGGGCGCCGCCAGCTCGAAGGCAAGCTCGCTGTCCTGGTCCACGTCCAGCGCGTCTTCGACCGCACCGAGGCTCACGGAGCCCAGGTTCAGGCTCAAGTCCACATCGCCCAAGGCGACCCCGTCGTCCCAGGTCCCCGTGAGCACCAGCGGCCCCGTGAAGTCGAGGATCAACCCGCACCACGGGCCGCCGGGGAAGTCGAAGTCGGCCGGCTCCAGCGCGAGGTCCAGGGGCAGATCGATGTAGCTCGTCAGATCGACCCCGCCGCACTCCGCCCCGGCGAAACGCACGCGGTTGAGCGTACCGGTGGCCGAAGTCAGGCTGACGGCGTCCGTGATCGCCATGCTCACCGAGGTGAGCCCGGGGTTGCCCACCGCGATGCCCTCATCGGGCTCGGCTTCCTGCTGGCAGCCCATCAGCAGCAACGCGATCGCGAGCCACCTCATGCATCACCTCCGGAGACGGTGCTCAACGGGAAGAGCGCCATGTGCACCTGGTAGACCTGCTCGGGGGCCTCCTCCGAGCCGTCGCAGAGGTCCAGCAGACGCTCCTGGAAGGCGTCGATCTCGCGCTTCAGCTGGGGCAGGAGCGAGGGGGAGATGCAGACCGTGACCGCCGAGAGGTGGCGCTCGTCGCGCTCGGCCTCGGTGATGGACCGCCGCGCCAGCTCCAGCATGCCGTCGTGGTAGTTCCGCGCGGCGAGGCCGGCGACCTCGTGGGGGGTCGCGAGGCTCACGTCGACGGGCTCGACCTTGCCGTTCTCATCGGGCGCCAGCATGCCGAGCGAGGTGAGGACCTCCAGGGCCTTCTTCGCCTGCGCGACGGTCACGCGGGGGCGCAGGTTGCGGCTGATCCAGGTGGGGTCGGCCTGGAAGCCGTCCGTGCGCGCCAGCTCGTGGATGGCCGAGTGGTACCAGTGCGAGATCACCTCGAAGCCCATGCCCTCCAGCGAGCGCGCCTCCCGAAAACGACGCGAGGCCGAGATGAGCGCCCAGGCCTCGTTCTGCTCGCTGTGCGTGGCCGCCTGGTCCAGCGCGACGAGCGCCGCGAAGAAGCGCCCCTGCTCCGCGGTCAGCGACATCGCCCGCGCGAAGCCCTCGACGTTGGCCGGGGAGAGGTTGCGCTTGCCCTGGATGACGAGCAGCAGCAGCGATGGATTCTTGTGCCCCGCCATGCGCGCGAAGAGGCGGTGGCTGTAGCGCGCATTGCTCGCCTTCTTCGCCTGGAACCAGGCGTCGAGAAAGCGGCGGAACTCCAGGAAGGAGTGCACGTCTGGGAGCGACTTGGCCACAGCCTATAGATACGACGGGAGGCAGCCACCGACAAGCGAGAACGACATGAATAACTAGGTCGACTGGCAAAGATGTATCTGGCCACGATACGACTTGTGTCCACGTTTGATCGAGTTGTGGATACACCAGACCCTCACTTCCCTAGGCTCCGAAGCGGAGGTTGTGATGTTTCGATTCGTTCCCTTTCTGGCCGCCCTGCTGGCCCTCCCCGCCCCCGCACTCGCCTGCGGTGGCTTCTTCTGCAACGCCCAGATCGAGCCGGTGGTCCAGACCGCCGAGCGCGTGCTGTTCCGGGTCAACGACGACGAGACGATCACGTCCATCGTCGAGATCCAGTTCGAGGGGGAGGTCACGGAGTTCGCCTGGGTCGTGCCGATCCCGCACGTCATCGACACGGACGACATCAGCACCGAGCCAGCGGGCCTCTTCGACGACCTCGATCGGCTGACGGCGCCGCGCTTCGTGGCTCAGGAGGCCCTGGGCGAGTCCGCGGACGCCATGGCCATCGGCTACGCCTCGGGCTGCGGAATGGGCGGCTGCTTCCCCTGGGAATACAACGACTTCGAGGGCGACTGGAGCTTCCCCGAGCCCGAAGGCGTCGAGGTCGTGGGCCAGGCCGTCGTCGGGCCCTACGCCGCCGAGATCATCACGGCCGAGGACGGGCTCAACCTCAACTGGTGGCTCTTCAACAACGGCTACCGGGTGCCCAACGAGGCGACGGACCTCATCCAGCACTACGTGGACATGGACATGGCCTTCCTCGGCCTGAAGCTGAACCCCGACGTGCCGGCGGGGCCCATCGACGCCATCTCCTTCACCTTCGACGGGGACACCCCGATGCTCCCCATCGTGCTGACGTCCATCGCCGCCGTGCAGGACATGGAGATCGTCACCTACGTGCTCGCGGACGAGCGCTACGCGCCGGACAACTACGGCGACGCGCGGGTCTACGACGAGCAGGTGACCCTGAACGAGGACGGCACGAACGACTACGAAGACCTGCTGCCCGGTTGGATCGACGAGGCCGGCGGACGCGCCTGGGCGACGGAGTTCGCCATGCCCACCGATCGCATCGCCTCCGGGGCCGACGTCTCCGCGAAGCTGCTGGGCGAGGGGGCGCATCTGACCCGCTTCCGCACCATCATCTCGCCCGACGAGATGACGATGGACCCCTGCTGGGCCCCCGCCCCGGGCCTGCCCGAGGTGTCCAACGTGCACTACGTCAACAGCGTCCCCGTGGAGGTCGCGGGCACGCTGGGCTTCCTGCTGCTGGTCTTGATGCGGCGACGCTTCGTCTAGAGCTGGGCTCCTCTAGAAGCCCAGCGTCCACGAGAGCGTGAGCTCCGGCCCGCAGACATGCAGATCAGGAGCCGCGCCCGTGCCGAGCACCGTCAGGCCCGCCGCGACGCTCGGGCGGCCCATCGGATCCGCCGCGACGACGCCCAGCACGCGGCTCCTGGAGACAGCGGCGGAGCCTCCGACGGCCACGGCCAGCTCCGCGCTGCGGGCGGCCGCACCTTCCAGCTCGATGCGCGGGGCCTGGGGTCGCTGGGTCCTGCGCGGGTAGGCGCCGAGGGTCTCCCCATCGCCCGACAAGGCCGGGAGCGTGGCCGTCGAGCAGGTGGGGCACGCCCATGCCGAGGCGGGGAGCAGGACGAGGAGCACGAGGAGGGCGAGGCGGATGAGGACTCCGAGGGGCTGGGGTCCAGGGTACGCGCGGGCGACGGGATCGGCCCGACCGAACGAGCCCGGGACCTCACGCCACGATCGCTGCGCGCCACGGACGCCCCGGGGCTTGATGGGATGGCGGCGGGGAGTAGGCTCGGGCCGTGTTTCGCGTGCTCCCCTTCCTGGTCTTCTCTCTCGCCCTGCTGAGCCCGGCCCTCGCCGAGACGGTCGCCGGCCAGGTGAGCGTGGTCGACGGGGACACCCTGGAGCTGCACGGCGAGCACATCCGCATGCTCGGCATCGACGCCCCGGAGTCGTCGCAGACCTGCCGAAACGACACCGGCGAGGCGTGGCGCTGCGGGCAGAAGGCCGCCTTCGCGCTGGCCGACGCGATCGCCCGCTCCACCGTGAGCTGCACCGGCGACGAGCACGACCGCTACGGCCGGCTGCTCGCGCTGTGCCGGGTGGGCGACGTCGACCTGTCGAGCTGGATGGTTCGGCACGGCTGGGCCATGGCCTTCGTGCGCTACAGCAAGGCCTACGTCGCCGAAGAGACCCAGGCGCGCGGGGATCGCGCAGGCATCTGGTCGGGCACCTTCGTGCCGCCCTGGGACTGGCGCAAGGGCGTGACCCTGCCGGACTCCAAGGTGGCGAAGGCCACCGTCCCGACCGGCGGCTGCAGCATCAAGGGCAACATCTCCACGAAGTCGGGCGAGCGCATCTACCACCTGCCCGGCGGGCCCTGGTACGACCGCACCAAGATCAGCGAGGGCAAAGGCGAGCGCTGGTTCTGCTCGGAGCAGGAGGCGCGCACGGCGGGCTGGCGGCGGGCCGGGCGGAGGTAGTGGGCCAGGTGGGGTCAGACCCCAAGTGGCTCAATCCAGGCGCGACGGATCCTCGAGCAGCCCCCGGATCGTCACCGCGAGCTGCGAGGCCTGCCAGCCGTCGATCATCCGGTGGTCCATGGACGCCGTCAGGTTGAGCACCTGCCCGATGACGATCTCGCCGTCCTCGATGAGCGGCTTGTCCTCGAGCGCGCCGACCAGCACCAGCAGCGGCGTGTGGGCCATGGGGAAGATGGGCGCGAAGGCCGTCTTGACGCCGAACATGCCGAGGGAGGTGACCATCGCCGAGCCGAAGGGGTCCTTCGGCATGCCCGCCCAGGCCAGGCTCAGGTTCAGGCCGTACTGCACGAAGTCGATGGTCCGCAGCAGCAGCCGCAGCAGCA
>JAJDAI010000440.1 GCA_029261955.1 Deltaproteobacteria bacterium
GCGCCCCTGCACCCCGTGGGGGGTCAGTAAATCCGTTGTGGCCCCCACCCCCCCTGATGTCCTGACCCCAACGAATGACGAACGCCGTGAGTCCTACTCGAAGGAGCTCGTCTGCCCGGCCATGGCCGACTGCAGGGCGACGAGCAGCGCCGGGTGCAGCGCGCCGTTGCTCGCGACGATCGTCTTGTGGCCGAAGCGGTAGTCGCCGCCGGCCTCGTCGCTGACCTGGCCGCCGGCTTCGGCGACGAGGAGCATGCCCGCGGCCACGTCCCAGGGGTTCAGGTAGAGCTCCCAGAAGCCGTCGAGGCGGCCGGCCGCGAGGTTCGCGAGGTCCAGTGCGGCGGCCCCGGGGCGCCGCAGGGCGCGGGCCTGGGGGAGCAGGGCGGTGAAGAGCGGGACGTTCACCGCCATGTGATCCGCCTTGTAGGCGAAGCCGGTCGCGATCATCGAGCGACGCAGGCTCGGCTCGCTGGACACGGCCATGGGCTCCCCGTTCAGCGTGGCGCCGCCGCCGCGCAGGGCGGCGAACAGCTCGTCGCGGGTCGAGTCCAGGACGACGCCGACCTCGGTCACCCCGTCGATCTGGAGCGCGACGCTGACGCAGTAGTAGGGAAAGCCGTGGGCGTAGTTGAGCGTGCCGTCCAGCGGATCGACGATCCACTGCCGAGCGCCGGCGCCGGCCTGGCCCTCCTCCTCGCCCAGGATCGCGTCGTCGGGGCGCGCGTGGAGGATCACGGCTCGGATGGCCTGCTCGGCTTCCCGGTCCACCCGGGTCACGAGGTCGATGTCGCTCGACTTCGCCTCGATCTGCAGGTCCCCGCCCGCCTGATGCACCGCCGCAGCGGCGCGGGCGGCTGCGATCGCCAGTTCGAAGTCGGTCACGGGCACTCCTGCATGTCGAGCTCGACCTCGCCCTCGCCGTAGCGCGCGATCGAGAAGTGGCTGTCGCTGGCGCTGCTGAGGTTGCCGCCCACGAACCAGATGGCGTCGTCCCACTTCCAGGCCGCGTGGAAGTCGTCCTGGGTCATGGAGCGCTCGGGGCAGGTCCAGGTCTCGCCGTCCCAGCCTCCGACCGCGCCGAACTGGCCGGCGATCCAGACGTCCTCGCCCTCGCCCGTCCACACGCCGTTCAGAGGCAGGTTCGCGCAGTAGGGGTCGATGTCGACCGCGCTCCACGAACCGCCGTGCTGCCAGAGCTGGGGCGCCGTGTTGCCGCCGACGGCGAAGAGCTCGTCGCCGCGCCCGCGCACCGTGAGCAGGTTGGGCTCGTCGGGCGGAGACATCTCCACCACGTCCCCCGAGGAGATCCGCCAGGCGCCGCCGCGACCCACGACCACGTCCTCCCAGACCTTGAAGAGGGTGCTGGGGAAGTCGTCGGAGAACAGCGCCCACGTCCCGCCCTCACGCAGCCAGAGCTCGCCGCGGGGTTGGGTCGCGCGGGGTGTGCCGCCCACGGCCCAGACGCGGTCGCCTTCGTCCCAGACCCCGAAGAAGGTCAGGTCCGTCGCGACGCTCTCGTCGGTGATGGTCCCGCCCTCGCTCCGCAGGATGAGGCCGTCCTGACCGACCGCGAACCAGCGCTCCGCGGAGCCGTGGATCCACCAGAGCGGCCGGTCGCTGATCCCGGTGTCCTTGCACCAGCCCTCGTCGTCGGCGCGGACCAGGAGGCCGGCGCTGCCATCCATCTTGCCGCCCACGCTGAGCATGGCGCCGTCGTGCGTCCAGGATGCGAGCAGCACGCCCCCGGCTTCGGCTTCGATGGGCAGGGAGAACTCGGGCTCACAGCCCAGGAGCAACAGGAACAACAGGACGAAACGCACGGAGATCCCTAGTCGTCGAGCACCACACCCAATGCGCGACCGCGCACCTCGGCCGACGCGGGGCCGGTGCCCTCATGGTGCCAGATGGTCGTGTCGTTGCCGTCGGCGTCGAGGAACTGCAGGCCGTCGACCCAGGTCCCGTCGTGCCCCTGGAGCAGGAACTCGCCGGTGCCGAAGCCGTAGACGCCGCGCACGCGGGCGAGCTCCTCGGGGGAGTCGTCGGAGCGGTGGCAGTCGCTGCACTCGCGGGCCTTGTCGCTGCTCGTGTGCTGGAAGAGCGGCGCGAAGCCGTTGTTCACGGGGAAGCCGTTGGCCTCGCGGAACTTGCCCCGCACGCGGGTGCCGCCCTCGCCGTCGTCGACCAGGCCGCCGTGCAGCAGCTCGCCGTCTTCGGTGCCGTACTCCGTGGCCCCGTTGACCGAGATCTGGACCTGCTGCGAGGGGTGCACCGTCTGGATCCGCCCGTCCGGTGCGGTGCCGAGCAGCAGGTGGTCCAGCGTGAAGCCGGTGCGTGAGCCGCGCGTGAGTCCGGGGGTCGAGGTGCCGGTCTGGTAGTCGGTCTGCGACAGCCGCAGGTCCATGGAGACGTGGCAGCCGATGCAGTACTGCACGTGGCTCGTGTGGCAGGTGTCGCAGGTCAGGGAGTCGGTGTGGGACCAGCCGTCGCCGTTGGGCGCCATGGCCTCGCGCATGCGGTCGGTCGCCGGCCCGCCGGGCGCCAGCAGGTCGAAGGGCTGGGGCACGACGTGGATCCGGCCGCTCAGCTTGCCGGCGAGCACGATCCGGCCCTGGTCATCCAGGGACAGCTGCTTGAGCTCGTTGCCCTTGAAGGTGAAGAACTTGCCGTCCGCGTCCGGCTGCGCGCGCTGGCGCGGCGTGCCGTGGCAGTCCTCGCAGCGCAGGGTGACCTGCTGCTTGCTGGAGCTGTAGATGCGGCCGTCGCCGTGCACGTCGCGGCCCACGTGGCAGTCCACGCAGTGCATGCCGGCCTGGTAGTGGATGTCGGGCGGCGTCTCGTCGTAGCTGTTCGTCGTGTCTTCGTCGGTGAAGTAGAAGCCCGGCGCGTGGCCGTAGAGCGTCTCGTTGATCACCTCGGGGTTCGGGGGCGTCCAGGCGTCGCCGAAGCCGGCCTCGCGAATGCCCCGGAAGAGCAGGCCGATGCGCGCGCCCTGGAAGTGGCAGGTCGCGCACTGCTCCGCGGGGATGCGGGTCGTGATGCGGTGCTCGTCAGGGTGCACGGGCGTGCCGCGGGCGATCGTCGGGTCGCCGCCCTGGTAGGTGCCCTGCTGGTTGTAGACGAAGTGGCAGGACGAGCAGCCCGAGCTTCGGTAGAGCCCCGGCGAGTTGTTTCGCGGGTAGCCCGCCTGGTGGCAGGTGTTGCAGTTCTTGCTCAGGTAGGCCCGGTAGGTCAGGTCGAGCAGCTCGTCCTCGCTGGGCACGCCGTCCGCGAAGGCCGCGAGCATCTCCTCGTGGTCTGCGGGGGTGAGGGTCTCCAGCGAGCAGACCGTGCCGGGGATCGACGTGTCGCAGTCGGGGTCGGTCGCCGCCACCGAGCCGTAGTGGGCCAGGCGGTCGTCCTGTCGGCCCGCGAGCAGCAGGGTGGGGAAGTAGTGGCCCGCGTTGGTCGCCATGACCGAGTTGGGCATCGTGCGGACCTCGTCCTCGTGGCACTCACCGCAGGCGACCCCGGCCGCGCGGATGTCGCCGGGGTTGATGAAGCGGACGTACTCGGGCCCGATGGCGTCGAGCTGATCGGGCGCGAAGTCCTTGATGAAGCCGTCGGGCGAGGGGGGCAGCCCGGCGCGCACCGTGGCCCAGTTGGCCGGCACCGCGACGTGCGCGTCGAGCTTGTCGGAGGTCGGGTCGCCGCCGTGGCAGACCGAGCAGCGCTCCGGCGCGATGGGCCCGTGGGCCTGCTCGATGCCTTCGTGGCAGGTGACGCAGCCGTCGCGCTCGCCTTCGGGCCCGTAGACCTCGCAGCCGGTGAGCAGGAGGAGGATGAGGGGGAGGAGCTTCGTCAATTTCCGTACACCACGGTCACGTCCTGCTGCGTGTTGGCAGAGTTTCCGTCCTCATCCGTGACGGTGATGTCGAGCGTCACGACCTGCCCGTTCAGGGCGAGCAGCGCGTCGTTGGAGCCGTACTCGTCCTTGTCGAAGCCGGCGACGGTGCCGTCGATGCGGCCGCCGATCTCGGGGTCGGCGCAGAGCAGGCGGGTGTTCTCCTGGAGGAAGGTCCCTGCCAGCTCGCCGTCCATGATGATGTCCAGCTGCGTGTCGGAGAGCTGGTCGTCGCCCGCGAGCAGGCCGTGGGTCTCGATGTTGACCCGGACACCCGAGCCGCCCTGGGGCGCGGACTCCAGCGTCACCTGCTGGAGGTCCTCGTAGGGTTCGAAGGCTCCGCCAACCCCGTTTCCGAGCAGCACGGTCGGGTCGTCGGAGGGCGTGCAGAGCCCCTGGGCGCAGCCGGCGAGCAGGGGCAGGGATGCGAGGACGATGAGGGGGCGCATGCTTGGGTCTCCAAGCGCATCCTGACCAACTGGTGGGGACGATGCAAAGGGTGTGGGGAGGCCCGCTCCGCCTCGCACAGCAGGTCGGGTGATCCAATCGGGCACCGAGTGACACGGGGGGAGTGGGGCATCGGCTTCGTCCGAGGGAATGGACCTCCGGTGCTCTAGGATCGCGAATGGTGAGGGCTCTGCTGATCATTCTGACGCTGCTCTTCGCGCCCATGGCGTGGGCTGCGTCCGTGCAGTTGCCCGGTGGCGAGGCGGTGGCGGACTGGTCCGCGGCCTTCGCGATGGCCGACCTCGAGTTGGGGCCCCCGGGGGAGGAGGTCGGCTGGGTCGTGCTGGCGGATCTCGGTGAGGGCTGGCTCCTCCGGGTTCAGGATCGGAGCGGGCGGATCCACGAGCTGCCCGTCGGCAAGCCCACGACGAATCAGGACCGGGAGGACCTCGTCTGGCTCGCCGTGAGCCTGCTGCACCCCGCGGAGCGCCCGGCGGACTGGGAGCCGGGGCCCGCGCCCGCGCCGAAGCCGAAGCCGAAGCCGGTGGTGGTCGAGGTGGTGCCTGAGCCTGAGCCCGAACCGGAGCCTGAGCCCGAACCGGAGCCTGAGCCTGAGCCCGAACCGGAGCCCGAGCCCGAACCCGAGCCCGAGCCCGAGCCCGACCCCGAGCCCGAGCCCGAACCTGAACCCGAGCCGGAACCCGAGCCCGAACCTGAGCCTGAACCCGCCCCCGTGGTGGAACCCACTCCCGACCCCACCCCCTGGGACGGCAAGAAGGCCCGCTACTACTTCGCCCTCGGCAACGCCCTCACGATCCCCATCGCCTCGACCCCCTCCATCGCGTTTCGCGGCGAGACCGGCTTCGACTTCCGCAACCGCTGGCGCCTCGGCCTCGGCGTCGGCTGGACGGGCCCCTCGGTCTACTACGAGCACCTCGACGGGACCTACAACTCCTCCACGGAGGTCCACCTCCTGGCCTTCGCGACCCTCGGACAGCGGCGCCAGTTCCTGCTGGGCGGCGGCGTCGGAGTGCGTGTCTTCCAGATTCAGAGCCCCGATGAGGACGAGCAGTTCCAGGTGAACGGGAGCTCCGTCACCATCCCCGGCGTGGGCACGACCGACACCATCGGCGCCCTCAGCCTCCGCGTCGAGGGCCGGGTGAGCACCCGCCTGGCCGAGTGGCTCACCCTCAGCCCGTGGCTCGCCCTGTCCTTCGATCTGTACGACTTCGGCGAGACCGAGGGCTCCTTCCACCCCCTCGCGCCCATCGAAGTCCGCTTCGGGATCTCGCTGACGACCATGCGACACGTCGGCCGCGCGCTGCCCTACCCGGTGCCCGCGAAGAAAGAGTGATCCATCGGACGGCCCCCCTGCACTGCCTGGGTACATGCCGACCGCAATCCCAGCTCCGCCCCCCCTGTTGGCCTCGCGGCGCCTCAACCGCCTGGAGCCGGTTCCTTCCGAACCGGTTGATTGCGAGCGGCCCGATTCGGGTCCCGGCGACGTCGATGCGGCCCTGTCCCGCCGACTCGACGAAGCCGTCCCCGATGTCCTGGCATGGTGTCGGCGCCTCGGTGGTCCCAAAGTGGACGCCGAGGACGCCGCCCAGGACGTCCTTCTGACCGCGTTCACGCGCCTGGACTCCCTGCGAGACCCCAGCTGCTTCCACGCCTGGCTCTACGGCATCACCCGCCGCGTGCTCGCGTCCCACCGCCGCCGCGCCTGGGTCCGCCGCTGGGTGCCCGGCGCGCCCGCCGAAGCCCTCGACCGTGGCCCCGACCCCTGCACCAGCGCGCAGTTCTCCGAGCTCAGCTGCGAGGTGCAGTCCATCCTCGAGAAGCTCCCCGTGCACCAGCGCGAGGTCCTCGTGCTGCGCGACGTCGAAGGCCGAAGCGACAGCGAGGTCGCCGAGCTGCTCGGAATCCCCGTCGGCACGGTCAAGAGCCGCAGCCGCCTGGCCCGCCAGCGCTTCCGCCGCTTCGCCCGGAACTACGCCGACTTCATCCCACGCCTGACCGCGGCCCCCAGTTGGGGACAGGGATGAGCGCCCTGCCCGAGCTGCGCCGCTTTCGGGATGAGACCGCACCTTCGGAGTTCGCGGTGGCCCGCCTGCGCCGACGGGTTCGCATGGCGCCGCGTCGGCGGAATCCGCTGCTGCTGGTCGGCTCCGGGGCGTTCGCCGGGGCGCTCGCGGCCTGCCTGGTCGTCCTGCTCCTGCCGGGTGAGGACCTGGAGCCGCAGCCGCTGTCGACGGCCGCGACCACGGAGCTCAAGGCTACGCAGCACGTGCAGCTGGAGTACGCCGGCCGCGGCGAGCTGGTCGGGGACGCCGACTCCCCCCGCATCCAGTGGGAGAGCGGCCGGCTCAGGGCGAGCGTGACACCAAACCGGGGCATCGACCTGCGCGTGAGCACGCCCGAGGCCGAGGTCCGCGTCGTGGGCACGGTCTTCACCGTGGAGCGCGACCTGCTCGGCACGCGGGTCCAGGTCGAGCGCGGCAAGGTCGCGGTGACCTGCGACGGGGGTCAGGAGCTTCTTCTCGTCGGCGGGGACGAGGGGGAGTGCCTGCCTCGATCCGCCGCCGGTCTGCTGGCCCGCGCCCGGGCGCTGCAGTCCGAAGGAGGCGACGACGTGCGCGTCCTCGCCTCTCTGGATGCCGGGCTCGACCGGCAGGCGACCGACGCTGTCCGCGCCGAGCTGCGCTGGGTCCGCGCGGAGCACCTCGCGTCGATGGGGCTGGATGAGGACGCCCGCTCCGCCGCCCGCGCTGCGCTGCGCTCCGAACCCCTGCACCGCCGCGCCGACTTCGCCGCCCTGGCGCGGAGCCGCTAGCGCCTCAGCGCCCGAAGGCGCCTCCTGAGCGCCGCCTTCTCCTCGCCGTCGGGCTTCGAATCCAGGGCCCGCAGCAGCAAGGCGCGCGCCCGGATCGTGTCCCGAGGAGCCACGCAGTCCGCCAGGCGTCCCAGCTCGGCTGCGGTCGCGCCCAGCTCCGACAGCGTCTGCAGGCGCGGCTCGATGGCCGAGCAGGGGGCCTCGCTGCCCGCCAGCCGGATGGCCAGCCGCAGCGCGTCCGCCTTGCGGTGCGCCGCCCCGCCCATGAGCAGCTGCTCGACCGCGAGGGACGCCTCGTCCCGCCGTCCCGCGCCTGCCAGGGCCTGCGCCTCGACCAGCTGCAGCTCGGTCGCGATGGGTCCCTCCGAGGCCTTGCTGGCTCCCTGTCGTGCCGCCTCGACCGCCCCGGAGTGCTCGCCGAGGCCCTGGAGGGCACGGGCGCGAGCCAGCAGCCCCGAGGCCGTGACCGGCAGGCAGATCGCGTCCTCGCCCCCGCCCAGCTCGTGCCCCGTGCCATCTGTGCAGTGCACGTCCACCCGCCCGCGCGTGACGCCGACCTGCGTGCCCAGACCGTTCCGCTCGACGCGGAACACCGTGCCCACGACGCGCACCCTCGCCTCCGAGGTCACGACCTCCACGTCCAGCCCCGCCGACGGCTCGACCTCGACCCGCAGCGTGCCCGAGGTCCAGTCGACGCGCGGCGCCGACTCCGTGCCCCCGAGCTGCCCGACCCCGGCCGCGGCGAGCTGGAGCCCCGGCAGCGGTTCCGTCGTGCCCGAGGCGACCGTGCCCTGCACCGGCGGGTCCTCGCGCAGCAGCAGGCCGAGCCCGATCAGCAGCAGCGCGGCGCCCGCCGCAGCCAGCCAACGCGGCGCCCTCGACGGCCGGGGCCCGCGCAGGGTCGCCCGCACCCGCGATCGCACGCGCAGCTCGGCGTAGCCGTCGGGGGAGGGGAGCTCGCGCAGCAGCGCCGCGGCCTGCTCGTCGGCCTGGCGCTGCTCGGCGAGGCGTTCGCGCAGGTGTTGGACATCGGCCCCGTCGGGGGCCGTCTCGTCTCCGAAGCGGCGCAGGTCGTGCTCGCTCACCGGGTGATCTCCCCGGTCGCCGGCAGGACCCACGCGTCCAGTCCGCGCTGGCTCGCGAGCTTGCGGAAGCGGTCCCGGGCGAGGCGCAGGCGGCTCTTGACCGTGCCGATGGGCAGGCCCAGCAGCTCGGCCACCTCGCTGTCGGGGCGGTCCTCGACCAGCCTGAGCACCAGGATCTCGCGCTGCGCCACCGGCAGCTTCTCCAGCACGTCCTGGACGTCCCGCGCGATCTCCGACAGCTCCCGCTGGCGCAGGGGGCTGTCCCCGCCGTCCACCAGCTCGGGCATGCCCGGGACCCACTGCCGCAGCCAGGCGCGGCGCCGATGGACCGCGAGCGTGCGCCGCGTGATCCCGTAGATCCAGGAGCCGAAGGCCTCGGCGTCCCGGAGCGAGTCCAGCCGCCGGAGCGCCGTCACCAGCACGTCGTGCGCGGCGTCTTCGGGATCGACCCTCGGGCCGCCGAGGCGCGTGCACCAGCCGAGCACCGCCGGCATCGCCGCGTCGAGCACCGCATCCCGAGCGGCTACGTCGCCGTCCAGGGCGTCTTCGACTCGTTCGGGATCGACCGTGAGGCTCACGCCGTCAATCTACCCCGCCTGCGAGAGCGCGCCCTTCTTCAGCAGGGCGTCCACCTGCTCCAGGGGCACGGGGCGGGAGAAGAGGTAGCCCTGGGCGTGGTCGCAGGCCATGCGTTCGAGCAGCTTGACCTCACTCTCCTGCTCCACGCCTTCGGCCACCGTGTCGAGTCCCATGGACGCTGCGAGGTCGAGGATCCCGTGCACGATCGCCCTGTCCGCTTCGCCCTGGTTCAGGGCCCGGATGAAGGACTGATCGAGCTTCAGGGCGTCGATCGGCAGCTGACGCAGCGACGACAGCGAGCTGTAGCCAGTGCCGAAGTCGTCCAGCATCAGGCCCACGCCGAGCCCCTTGAGCTGGCGCAGCGTCGTGATCGCCGCCTGGGCGTTCTCGATGAACACCGTCTCGGTGATCTCCAGGTTCAAGCAGTCGGGGTCCAGGCCGGAGTTCTGCAGGGCGTCCTCGACCGAGGAGACCAGCGACGGCGCGAGCAGCTGCCGCCCGCTGATGTTCACCGACACCGTCAGCGGACGCACCTGGGGGTGGGCGAAGCGCCAGCCCACCAGGTCCGTGCAGGCCTTGCGCAGGACGAGTTCGCCGATCGGGTTGATCAGCCCGATCTCTTCGGCCAGTTCGATGAACTCCCCCGTGCGGATGCCGTGGTCATCTTGCTGCGGCCAGCGCAGCAGCGCCTCGAAGCCGGTGATCTGCCGGGTGAGCAGGCGCACGATGGGCTGGTAGTGGACCGTGAACTCGCCGCGGTGCAGCGCCCGCCGCATCTGCGTCTCGAGGTTCAGCCGCCGCATCGAGCGCTGGTGCATCAGCTGGTCGAAGAGCACGTAGCCCCCGACCCCGCTGGCCTTCGCCCGGTACATCGCGTTGTCGGCGTCCCGCAGGACCTCTTCGGGCCGCTGGTAGCCGGTGTCGCTGATCGCGATGCCGATGCTGGCCGTCGCGAAGACGTCCTGGCCCCCGATGTGGAAGGGCTCCGAGAGCTGCTCGTGGATCCGCTTGCTCACGCGCGTCGCGTCCGCCACGCCGCGGGTCTCGTCCAGCAGGACGGTGAACTCGTCGCCGCCCAGCCGCACCACGAGATCGGCCGGTCGCACGCAGGCCTCCAGCCTCCGCCCCATCTCCACGAGCAGGCCGTCGCCGGCCGCGTGACCGAGGCTGTCGTTGATGATCTTGAAGCGGTCCAGGTCCAGGAAGAGCAGGGCGAAGTGGTAGTCCTTCTTGCGCTGGGTCCGCGCGATGCAGCTGCGCAGTCGCTCCAGCAGCAGCTGCCGGTTCGGCAGCCCCGTCAGCGCGTCGTGCAGCGCGTCGTGCAGGAGCTGGCGCTGGTAGCGCACCCGCTCGCGCGCCAGGTGCACGTGCCGTTCGGCGATGGACAGCCGGATGCCCAGCAGCGTCAGGTCGACCGGCTTGGCGATGTAGTCATCGGCCCCCGCCTCCATCACCTGCTCGAGATCCTGCGGCCGGTCGCGCCCGGTGACCACGACGACGATCGCTTCCTCGCCGCCCGGCGAGCTGCGCAGCTGGCGGCAGAAGCTCAGCCCGTCCTGCCCCTTGAGCAGCCAGTCCAGCATGACCAGACGCTGCTGGTTTTCCTGCCAGGACGCCCAGGCGTCTTCGCTCGTGGCGAAGGCATCGACCCGGTGTCCACGTCGCTCGAGGACCTGCTTGAACAGCGTCCGCGCGACGTCGTCGTCTTCGACCAGAAGAACCCGCACCCACCCCTCCTCCGCCACGGCTCCACACCGCGTGCGTCCACCAAAGGCCTCTCCTCACGCTCGGCATTTTTGCATGCGACGGGACAGTCGGGACCATCGATCCGATCCACGTTCGAACCGACCGGGCCGATCCGCCATCGCTCACGGCGGGTTCCGGATCTGCGCGGTACGGTGAATGGGGGGATGACCGTGAACTTCCGAACGAAGCTGACCTGGACGGAGCGAGCAGCCCGCATTCGGGGTGCCGTGGAGCGCGGCGAGTTCGCTGAGCGCGTCTTCGCCCTGGCAGACGTCGCGCCCGCCCTGACCCCCTCGCTGGTCGCAGGTGGAGTGGGGCTCACGCAGGCGCTGCGCACCGCCCTGGGTGAGCGTCCCCTGGACGCGACGCTGTGGGACGAGCTGCTCGCGTTGCGCCGCGGACCCGGCACCGACGCCTTCTTCGCGATGCCCGTGCCGCCGAAGCCCCAGCCCGAAGACCCGCTGCTCGAGCGCGCCGTGGAGATCCTCGCGCTGGTCGACGCCGTGCGGAGCAACCGGCGGACCCACCAGGGCCAGCCCCTGGATCGCATCCTGCGCGAGGGCGTGCTGCACACCCGCCGCGTGGTCCTGCACCAGGACACCGTGCCCGTCTGCATTCGGCTGGGCTTCTTCTTCGCCATCGTGCACGTCGGAGACGAGCACCCGCGCAGCCTGCGTGACCGCATCGTGCAGGCCTTCGCCGAGGAGGCCCGCTCCCTCGGAACCCTGCGTGGACGCCGCATCCCGGCGCCGATCCTCGTGTCGATCACGCCCTTGCCCCTGGCCGAAGCGCTGCACGCCCACCGCATCGGGGTCGAAGGGCCCTGGCTGGGCTGGTCGCGCTCCGCCGGGCGCAACCCCATGG
>JAJDAI010000045.1 GCA_029261955.1 Deltaproteobacteria bacterium
GTCGTCGCCCTCCTCCTCCTCCTCCAGCTCGACCACCTCGACCGCCTCGGGGGCCGGCGCCGCCTTGCCGGTCAGCTCTGCGTAGGCGATGCCCAGGGCCCGTCCCCGCTCGGCGTCCCCGCCCTGCTCGTAGGCGGCGGCCAGGACCAGCATGGCGTCGTAGCGCAGCGGATCGAGGCGCATGGCGGAGCGGGCGGACAGGATGGCGCGCTCCAGGTGGCCCACCTCGAGGTCGGCGCGGGCCAGCTCCACCTGGCGCTTCGCTTCGTCCTCGGCGCTGCCGGCGAGGGCGGTGCTGGCGAAGAGGCAGGAGATCAGGGTCAGCAGCGCGAAGGGGGCGTGGTGGGCAGACATCGGGCGGTCCTCCGGGGACGCGGTGGGCGTCCTGACATCTCCATCCTGGGGCCCCTCGGCCTTGCTCACGCTTTCGGCCCCTTACAGCACCTTTCTGCGGGGTGCGGCTTCGTTCGACGGCGTCGCTATAGTCGGTGCATGGGCATGCTCCGCAACACGCGCGATGGCCGCCGGGTCGTCCTCGGCGCCCGCCACCTCCTCGGTCGCTCCGCGGCGGTGACGACGCGCCTCGATACGCCGGGGGTCTCGGGTGAGCACGCCGTGCTGACCTGGAACGGCGGGGCCTGGGAGCTGCGCGATCTGGCCAGCCGGAACGGCACCTGGCTGGGCGGGCGCCGCTTGGACGCCGGGGAGCGTCCCTCCCTGAAGGTGGGCGACAGCCTCGCGTTCGGTGCGCCCGACGAGCTCTGGCTCCTCGAGAGCGCGGCCGAGCCCTCCGCCGTGGCCTTCTGCGCGGGCGAGGCGGTGGAGGGGGACGGCAGCTTCCTCGCCCTGCCGAGCCTGGACGAGCCCGAGGTCGTCGTGGAGCTGGACCCGACCCGCGGCTGGGTGATGCAGCGCGAGGGCGAGTCCACCCCGGTCACCGACGGCCAGCGCCTCGTCCTCGGGGAGCGCGTGTTCGAGCTGTGCCTGCCCGGCCTGCTCGCGCCGACGATGCCCGTCGACTTCGCGATCTCCGAGCTGCGCAGCAGCCCCCGCCGCATCGCCGCCATCGAGCTGGACATCGGGGTCAGCGCGGACGAGGAGTACGTGGAGGTCGCGGTCCTGCTCGACGGCGAACGCCGGGCCATCCCCCCGCGGGCCCACCACTACCTGCTCCTGGTCCTCGCCCGCGGCCGCTTGGAGGACCGCGCCGACGGGAACGTCGAGAGCGAGTGCGGCTGGGTCTACAGCGCGGACCTCCGCAAGATGCTCCGCGTGTCCGCCAACCAGTACTACGTGATGGCCCACCGCTGCCGTCGCGAGCTGGAGGCGCTCGACATCCTCGACGCGGCCGAGCTGCTGGAGAAGCGCACGACCTCGCACCAGATCCGCCTGGGCGTCGAGCGGCTGCAGGTCCGCTCCCTCTGATCTCCGCCGCCCTGGCGATTCTCAGGTCCTTCGCTGCACAGCTCGCTAGTTTCGGCGAGTGACCGCCCTCCTGAACGCCCTGCCCATCGAGCTCGCCTGGTACATCGGCCTGTCCCTGGTGATCTGCCTGCCGGGCTTCTACCGGGTCGTCTACTTCATCAGCACGGGCTACGCGTTTTCGATCGCGGCCATCGCGGCGACCTCGCTCTGGCTCTTCCGGGACTCGTCGACGGCGCTGTCCGCCCTGCACGCGCTCGGCCTGCTGCTCTACGGTCTGCGGCTGGGCGGCTTCCTGCTCTGGCGCGAGATCACCTCCAGCGGCTACCAGCGCGAGCTGGAGGAGGCCCAGCAGGCCTCGTCGCGCATCCCGATGGTGGGGCTGTTCGGCATCTGGCTGTCGGTGGCCCTGCTCTACGTGGCGATGGCCTCGCCGGCGGTCTACGCCCTGGCCTCGCCGGCGCCCACGGGCGGGCTGCTCGGGCTCCAGGTGGCTGGCCTGCTCCTGCTGTACGGGGGCCTGGCGGTGGAGACGCTCGCCGACCGCCAGAAGTCCGCCTACAAGCGGCTCCACCCCGAGCGCTTCTGCGATGTCGGGCTGTACCGCTGGCTCCGCTGCCCCAACTACTTCGGCGAGGTGACCATCTGGATCGGCTCCTTCGTGGCCGGCGTCGGCGCCCTCACCCACTGGGGCCGCTGGACGACGGCGGTGGTCGGCCTCGTCTGCATCATCCTGATCATGGTCGGCTCGACGCGCCGGCTCGAGCTCAAGCAGGACGAGCGCTACGGCGAGCGCGAGGACTACCGCAAGTACGCCGCCCGCACCCCGATCCTCTGGCCCCTCGTGCCCATCACCAGCTTCCGAAACGCCCGCATCTACCTGGGCTGAGTCGGGGGACGGCGGGGAACCAACAGTCAGCGCGATCGCCCGACGGGACTGCTATCCATGAGCCTGCTGGGTTCCTCTGGGAGGGGGGACGACACGTCCCATGAAGGAGCTGTCATGTTCGCTCGCCTGCTCACCCTCGTCGCGCTGCTCGCGTTCCTCGCCCCCGCCCCGGCCTCGGCGCTGCCCAAGGACTGGGTCTTCAACCAGGAGGGCGACCCGAAGAAGTTCGACCTCTCGCTGCTGGGCACCTTCGGCTACGACCTGAGCGCCGGTGGCTCGGCCATCTTCGGCATCGGGATCGTCCCGCAGGGCTTCATCCCCGGGAAGAACGACTCCTTCTCCATCGAGATCGACGCCGGCGCGACCCACCGCTTCGCGGCCGGCAACAACCCCGTCGGCTTCGGCAGCGCCTACGTCGGCGGCGGCGTGCGCTACAGCCTGCACCTGCTGACCTGGTTCGCGCCCTACGTGGCCGTTCGCGGCGGCGCGCGCTTCTGGTTCAAGCCCGAGTCCTTCGGCCAGGTCGCCAGCCCCTACGTCTCGGGCGCCCTGGGCGCGTTCTTCTACCCGGGCAAGGTCTTCGCGCTGCGGGTGGAGGTCGGCTACCCCGGGATCCGCGGCGGGATCGTCTTCTACTTCTGAGCGCAGGGAGGCGGCAGGCCCGCTCGCGCCGGCACCGTCGAAGGCTTCGTCGCCCGAGTCGGCTCAGGCCTTGTGCTGGTCCGCGCAGGCCCGGAGCATGTCGACGATGGACAGGATGCCGATGAGGCGGTCGTTCATGTCCATGACTGGCACGGCGCCAAAGCGGCGCTGGATGAACAGGTCGCGCGCGACGGCGAACTCCACGTCCTCGCGCAGAGTCTTCGGCTCGGGCGTCATCGCCTCCTCGACCAGCGTGTTGTTGTCCAGCGCGTAGAGGTGGGTGAGGTTCGGCTCGTCGAGGCTCGAGGGGCGCCGCAGATCCCGCTCGCTGATGATGCCCACCAGGCGCCCATCGTCGTCCAGCACGGGCATGTGACGCACCCGCCGCTCCTGCATGCGATCCCAGGTCTGGCGCAGGCCATCGCGGAGGTTGGCGGTCGTGGGGGGGGCGGTCATGTAGTCGCGAATCTGCATTGGACGAATCCTCCGGGGAGGTGGGGGCCGGGGGGGCCGGGGGGTGATGAACTCCTGGGGGCCGGACGGCGGGGCGCGACCCTCCGTGAGCATATGCATCGTCCGGGCCGGATCGGCCACCCCGCTGTGCTTTCCCGCGCAGGCGCCGCTTGTCGCGGCAGATTATGGATCGTCGCGCTCCCGCGCGCGCGCGAGAATCTGGGCCGCCCTGTTCGGGCCCCACCATCTGTTCGTGCTATTCCGCACACCCTCATCGGCCTACATCGCCGCGATCACGGGATCGTGGGTGTGGCCTGTCTCTTGCTCTTAGTAATGTCCCCCGAACCTGGAGGCCGCCCGTGACCCTGCTCGACCAGCATGGGATCCGCGTCGAAGACGTGATCCGCAATCCGCACCCGCCCGTCCTGTACGAACTCGCCCTGCGCTACGAGGAAGGCAGCGCGATCACCGACCGCGGCTCCCTCGTCGCGATGTCCGGCGAGAAGACGGGCCGCAGCCCCACCGACAAGCGCATCGTCGACGAGCCGAGCACCCACGACGACATCTGGTGGGGCCCCGTCAACATCGGGATGGAGGAGAACACCTTCATGATCAGCCGCGAGCGCGCGGTTGACTACCTCAACACCCGCGAGCGCCTGTACGTCATCGACGGCTTCGCGGGCTGGGACCCGAAGTACCGCATCAAGGTGCGCATCATCTGCGCCCGCGCCTACCACGCGCTCTTCATGCGCAACATGCTCATCCGGCCGACGGAGGAGCAGCTGGCCGACTTCGGGGACCCCGACTACGTCGTCTACAACGGGGGCGGCTTCCCCGCGAACCGCCACACCTCGGGCATGACGTCGAAGACGTCGGTCAGCCTGCACTTCGCCCGCAAGGAGTTCGTCATCCTCGGCACCGAGTACGCCGGCGAGATGAAGAAGGGCGTGTTCACGATCATGAACTACCTGATGCCGAAGATCGGTGTGCTTTCGATGCACTGCTCGGCGACGGAGGGTCGTGACAACGGCGAGGCGTCCATCCTCTTCGGCCTGTCGGGCACGGGCAAGACGACCCTGTCCGCCGACGCGAAGCGCTACCTGGTCGGGGACGACGAGCACTGCTGGACGGACGAGGGCGTCTTCAACATCGAGGGCGGCTGCTACGCCAAGGCCATCGACCTCAGCGCCGAGCAGGAGCCCGAGATCTACGGGGCGCTGCAGTTCGGCTCGATCCTCGAGAACGTGGTCTACGACGAGCACACCCGCGAGGTGGACTTCCACGACACGTCCTTGACCAAGAACACGCGCGGCAGCTACCCGGTCGAGGCCATCCCCAGCGCCAAGATTCCCTGTGTCACCGGCCACCCGCGCAACGTGATCATGCTGACCTGCGATGCCTTCGGCGTGCTGCCCCCGGTGGCCCGGCTGACCCCGGCGCAGGCGATGTACCACTTCATCAGCGGCTACACGGCGAAGGTCGCGGGCACGGAGATGGGCGTCACGGACCCCGAGGCGACCTTCTCGCCCTGCTTCGGCGGGCCCTTCCTGGTCTGGCACCCGGCGCGCTACGCCGAGCTGCTGGCCGAGAAGATCGAGAAGCACGACGCGGCGGTCTGGCTGGTCAACACCGGCTGGAGCGGCGGTCCCTTCGGGGTCGGCTCGCGCATGAGCCTCAAGGCCACGCGCGCTATCGTGGACGCCATCCACTCCGGCGAGCTGCGCGACTCGCCGACGGTCACCGACCCGAGGTTCGGGTTCGAGGTGCCGACGTCCTGCCCGAAGGTGGCCGACAGCCTGCTGCAGCCCCGCTCCACCTGGGCCGACGGCGCCGCCTTCGACGCCACCGCCCACAAGCTCGCTCGCCTGTTCATCGAGAACTTCAAGCAGTACGAGTCGGGCGCGTCGGTCGAGGTGCTCCAGGCCGGCCCGCAGGTCTAGCCAAGCCGTCCCGTCCGGGGGATCTGGTCACTCCGGTGACCTCCCCCCGCGGCGGGGCGAAGGCCTTCGCTACCGCCTGCGCCGGATCAGCGGCATCAGGAGCAAAGCCCACCAACCCGAGGCCGATCCACCGCTGCTGCAGCCGCAGCCGGTGCCGTCCCCCTGCGCGTCGGGCAGGTCGAGGTTCAGGCCGCCGTCGCTGATCGTGCCGTCGCTGGGCTCCAGGTAGTCGGGCGTGCCGTTGCCGTCCTCGTCCACGGGATCCGTCGGCTCCCAGCCGGCCTCGTCGCCGTCCGGGATGCCGTCGCCGTCCGAGTCGGCGTCCAGGTGGTTGGGGAAGCCGTCGCCGTCCGTGTCGTCGGGGACGTCGGGGTGGAGGGGGTAGAAGGCGTGAGCGGTGGAGCCTAGGGG
>JAJDAI010000441.1 GCA_029261955.1 Deltaproteobacteria bacterium
GCGTGGAGATCGATGTGCCGGAGTCGCTGCACGAAGCCCAGATCCCCGGCCTCACCCTGCAGCCCCTGGTCGAGAACGCGGTGAAGTACGCGGCGTCGACGACCTCGGGCCGGGCCGTCGTGTCCGTCGAGGGTGAGTTCACCGACGACCTGCTGATTCTCCGCGTGCACGACAACGGCCCCGGGCTGCCCGAGGACGTGCGCGAACAGCTCCTCAGGAACGCCCTGCCCGTGCTCCAGAAGCAGCCGACCGCAGGGACCGGCGGCGCGGGCGGCGGGCTCGCGAACGTGCAGCAGCGCCTCGCCCTGACCTTTCGCGGCGCCGCGCGCGTCGTGGCCGAGGACTCACAAGACGGAACCAGCCTGCGCCTGGAGGTGCCCCGATGATCCGCGCGCTCGTGGTCGATGACGAACCCCTCGCCCGCCAGCGGCTCAAGCGCCTGCTGGGTGCGCACCCCGACGTCGAGGTGCTCGGCGAGGCCGCCTCGGGGAACGAGGCCGTGACCCGCTGCCTCCAGCTCAGGCCGAACCTCGTCTTCCTGGACGTGGACATGCCGGACGGGACCGGCCTCGACGCGCTGGAGCGGCTGCGCTCCACGCTGCCGGAGCCGCACTGCCCGCTGGCCGTCTTCACCACCGCGCACGAGCAGCACGCCGTCTCCGCCTTCGCGCTGGAGGGCCTGGACTACCTGCTCAAGCCCATCGAGCCGGCCACGCTCGCCCGCGCCCTGCTCCGGGCTCGCAAGCGGCTGTGGACCCAGGCGCCTCCTCCGATGCCGGCCGCGCCGCCTGTCCCCGTGCCGGCGCCGTCCACCGGCCACCTCGCCGCGCACCGGGGAGGCCGCGTGCTCAACCTCGATCTGCACGACGTCGCCTGCGTGGAGTTGGAAGACACCATCGCCTTCGCGCACACGCCGGAGGGTCGCTTCCGCCTCGCCGGCACCCTGGCCGAGGTCGAGGAGCGCCTGCCCGAGCCCCCCTTCGTGCGCATCAGCCGCTCGGCCATCGTGCAGCTGTCCTGGGTCAAGCACCTGGAGCCCCTCGGCGCGGGGGTCTGGATGGCCCAGTTGAAGGACCCGATCGAGCGGGAGCTGCGGGTCGCGCGCCGCCGGGTCAAGACCGTCAGGGAGCTGCTGGGGTGGTGATCTTCGGCCGATCACCGTTCACCGTTCGACCCGACCGTTCGACCGCTCAACGGCCCCCCGAACCGCTCGCCGGGCAGGCCATTGGAGCCGCCAGATCCGGGCGTAGGGTCCAGTCATCGCAGCACATCGCTGCACCGACCGGAGCCCGCAATGACCCGCCTCATCACCCTCCTCCTCGCCGCCAGCCTGAGCCTCCCGATGGCCGCTGCTGCGACCCCGACCCCCGTCGCCTCCGTGGAGATGCCGTGCCCGCCCCCCGCTCCCATTCCGCACCTCGGTCCGCAGAGCCCCGAGGAGCCGCCGGTCCCCGGTCTGCCCTGCCCGCCCCTGCCCCTGCCGGTCCAGGCCTGAAGCGCACAGGAAAGGAGAGAATCATGAAGTTCCCCGACCTGCTCGTCTTCGCCGTCTCCATCCTCTGGCTGGTCTGCGTGCCCGTCGCCGCCTTCGCCGCCAGCGACGGCCCGGCCGACGCCCCCGACTCCAACTCCGGTGAGGGCCTCACCGAGCCCCTCGAGCTCGACGCGCCGGCCCCGCTGATCGCCCCCGTCGCCCCCATCACCCCGGTGGCGCCCATCAAGGCGAAGTCCGTGGGCAACAAGTTCGCCATGACCGACAAGGCCCTGCTCGACGGGACCTACGACGACGCCTTCGTCATGGCCGACGAGGTCCACATCACGGGCGAGATTCTCGACCAGGCCTACATCACCGCCGCACAGATCACGGTCGACGGGCCCATCGGCGGAGACGCCTTCTTCGCCGGCGCCAAGGTCACCGTGAACAACGCCATCGGCGGGGACCTCTACGTCAGCGGGGCCGAGGTCCTGGTGGCGAAGGGCGCGAGCATCGGCGGCCGCATCCTGGGCGGCGTGGCCGAGCTGGTCATCGACGGCACCGTGGCCGGGGACGTCGAAGCCGGCGCCGGCAAGATCATCCTGCGCGGCTCCATCGGCGGCGACCTGGACGTCGAGGTCGGCCAGCTGATCATCGAAGAGGGCGCGTCCATCGGCGGCGACCTCGACTACAGCGCCGGCAGCGAAGCCAGCGTGCCCGCCGGGGTCAGCGTCGCCGGTGAGACCACCTACACCGCCAAGGTCGACGAGTCTCACGACGGCGACTTCGACGGCGGCGCCTTCTTCCGGGTCTGGGGCCTGCTGGCCGGGCTCATCCTCGGCGCCGCGCTGCTCTGGGCCGGCGGTCGCCACACGACCGACGCCGTCGAGCTGGCGCAGGAGAACACCGCGCACCACCTCGGCCTGGGTGTCGGCCTCTTCCTGCTGGTGCCCATCGCGGCCGTGGTCATGGGCCTGTTCGTCATCCCGCTGCCCCTGTCCGCCGTCCTGATGGTCCTGCTGGGGCTCGGTCTGGTCTTCGGACGCGTCGTCGCCGCCATCGCCCTGGGCCAGTACCTGATGATCCGGGGCGGCAAGGCGGAGCCCTCGCCCTACGCCGCCCTCGCGGTGGGCCTGTTCGTCCTGCTGCTGCTCGGCCTGGTGCCGGTGCTCGGCTTCTTCGTGATGCTCGGCGCGGCGCTGGTGGGGCTCGGGTCCATCTTCGCCACGCTGCGGGCCGCGCGGGCTTGAGTTTCCTGCCCGGGGGCCTTCCTGGCGCCCCCGGGTCCTGCAGGGGGATGATGCGGGCATGGAGTTCGCAGTCGTCTTCAGCTTCGTCGCCGCGGTGGTCGTCTGGGCTCTGTCCAGCGAGCACCGCGCACGAGCTCGGGCGCGGCACGAGGCGGTCACGGACCCCGACGACGGCTGGGTGGACGACGGCCTGCAGCAGCCGCTCGCGGTCTGGAACCACCTGGGTCCGCCGGTCCGAGCCTTCACCGCCGAGGTGACGCTCCAGAACGAGGAGCGCAACGACCAGGGCGTCGTGATCACACCGTCCGACGTGCGCGTGCTCGCCGCCGTGATCTGGGACGAGGGTGAGCAAACCCGTGGCCTGCGAGCCTCCCTCAGCCGCAACGACGGTCCCTTCGCGCCCCTCATCGCGGCGCTGATCCGCCACGACAACTTCCAGCCTCCCGGCGGCGACGGCCTCTGCCACGCGCGGTCGGGGCTGAGCCGGGACGACGCGCTGGGCATCGCGCAGGGCTTCGTCGACGCCGCGATGGTCGCGCTGCGGGGCGAGGACGCGATGGCTGCCCTGCTGGACTGGGTGCGGGACGGCGAGCCGAGGCCGGGGGTCGACGCGCTGCTGCTGATGCAGACCCTGCCGGACCGGGACGACGTGAAGGAGCTCGCGCGCGGCCTGGTCCACCACGACGATGTCCGCGTGGCCTGCGCCGCGGCGGAGGTCTGCCGCGACGCCCGCCGCGCGGTGGAGCTGGCGCTGGGCGGTCGGGACCAGGTGGCTGCGCGCACGGACGCCTTGGATCTGGCGATGGAGCTGCTGCCCGAGCAGGCCGAGCAGCTGGCGATGCGCGCCTTGGATCAGGGTGGCGCGATCGCGCAGGCGGCCATTTCCCGCGCGGGGAGGGTCGGCAGCGACGACCTCGCCGAGCGCCTCTTGCGGGACGCCGGGGACGCGACTGAGGCCGACCGCCCCGAGTACGCCGCCGCGTTCGCCGGCTGTTCGGACGCCGGGACCGGGCGCTGGCTGGGGCTCCAGGTCGTCGCGGGGCCCGGGCCGCTGCGTGAGGCCGCTGCCCGCTCGATCCGCCGACGTCAGCCGCGCGAGGCCAGCGATCCCCTGGTGCGCGAGCTCCGCCTGCGCGGAGCCGATCCCCTGCTGCTGGAGCTGTTGGGCCTGGTGGGGACCCTGCCTGCGGTCGCCCCGCTGCTGGAGCTGGCGGACACGCTGATGGGCTCGGATCGCGACGACGTCGAGCTCTGCATCGCGATGATCCAGGACCGCGAGGGCCGCGGTGACCTGGGCGGCCTGGCCCTGACGGCGGAGGGCGGCGGCCTGGCTGTGGTGGGCGAGGGCGGCC
>JAJDAI010000442.1 GCA_029261955.1 Deltaproteobacteria bacterium
GCGGTCCTGGGTCTGACGCAGGTTCGCGAGCGTCTGCTGCAGCTCCTCGTTCCGCTCGTTCAGCTGCTGGGTCCGCAGCTGAACCTTGCGGTCCATGTCGTCGTAGAGCTGCGCGTTCTCGAAGGAGATCGTGAACTGCGAGGCGAGCAGGCCGAGGACCTCCAGCCGGTCCTCGGTGAAGGCCCCGGTCACGTCCCCGTTCTCGAGGTAGAGCAGGCCGAAGAGCTGGCCCTTGCTTCGCAGCGGCAGGCCGAGCACGGAGCGGGGCCGGACGGCGCTGATGTGCGGATCGCGGGTGAACTTGCCCTCGTTGAGGGCGTCGTCGAGCAGCACCACCTCGCCCGTGCGCGCGACGTAGTTGACGACCCCCTGGGAGACGCCGCCGTGCTCCGCCAGCGGCGTGGCCTGCTGCACGTCGGTCACCAGCTGCTGGTGCTCGTCCAGCGACGCGGTGGCCTCCACCCTCAAGCCGGCCTCGCCGCTCACGACGAGCACGCCGCGCTGGGCCCCCGAGTTCTTCAGCACCAGCGCCATCAGGCGCTCCAGCAGCTTCTCCAGCACGATCTCGCCGGAGATCGCCTGCGAGGCCTCGAGCACCGTCGCCAGGTCGAGGGCGCCTCCGACCGCCTGCTGGGTGCCGAGGCTCGTGGAGACGGCCACGGTGCCCGCGCCGACGCCCTCGCCGCGCCCCAGGGCCGGGAACTCGCGCTCCAGCATCGACACCTTGCGCTGCGCGCCCCAGAGCAGGTAGCGGTAGTGCGCCTGGGCCAGGTAGTCCACGGCCAGGGCGCGCCGGTTCTGCTTCAGCCAGAAGCGCCCCGCCAGCTCGGCCGCCAGGGCCACGTCCTGGGGGAAGTCGTTGGCTTCGGCCAGGCGCAGCGCCTCCTCGTAGCCTTCGATGGCCTGCGTCGTGTCTCCCGAGATGCGGGCCATCTCCGCCTGCACGATCGCGCTGACGTGGCCGAAGTTCTCGGGGCAGGTGGCCGCCAGGCCGGCCAGCTGATCGCGGAGGACCTCCAGCTTCGTCCAGCGCTCCTGCTGCGCCTCGGGCCCGCCTTCGCTGTAGAGGCCGCAGAGTGAGACCGCGGAGACGAGGGCATGGCGCACGACCGCGGGGCTGCCGAGGATGGCGGGGAAGATGGGCTCGGCGATGGCCGCCGCCTGCAGGGCGCCCGCGAAGTCGCCGTAGCGGGCGAGGGCCTCGGCCTTGAAGATGTGGAAGTAGCAGACCGCCATGCCCGAGTGGTTGGCCTCGCAGCTCGCCATCAGGCCGGCCTCGTCCAGGCCGTCGTGCTCGAAGACCGCGAGCCCGTCCGTCTCGCCCCGCAGGTTGGCGACCACCAGCCGCAGCGCCTCCGTGCAGTCCACGGCGATGGCGTTCTTCAGCTTCCGGTTGAAGTTGACCTGGTCGACCGCGTTCTCCTGGATGCCGTCCAGCGGCGCGCCGAGCAGGAAGTCGAAGACCCCCATGTAGAAGAGGATGTTGCCGGCGAAGGGCAGCTCACCGGACTCCAGCCCCGCGCGGTGGCCGGCGTCGTTGAAGCCGCGGGACTCCTTCATGGGACGCACCCAGCCCGTGAGGAAGTTGGCCTGGATGAAGCAGCAGGTGGTCTTGTCCTTGGGGTTGTTCCGGCGGTCGCAGAGCTCCAGGGCCATCTCACCGAAGTCGTAGCCACCCTGCGGGTCGCCGAACATCGCGCTGAGCAGGTGTCCGTGGAAGGAGTAGAGGAACAGCGAGTCGGGCGGGTGGCCGTGCTCGCAGAAGAGCATCATCGCCTGGAAGATGATGAGGCTGTAGAGCAGCGGGTCCGTGTAGAAGGCCGGGGCAGCCGCGGCGCCCAGCATCTGGGCGATGGCCTGGGCCCGCGGGTCGCTCATGTCGCCGCGCTCGAGCAGATCGGCCGCCTTCACGTCGCCGTAGCGCTGCTGCAGGGCCCCGAAGGCCGCCTGCATCTGGGCCAGGATGTCCTCGGCTGGCAGGTCGTGATCCACGGCGGAGAGGCCGCGCCGCGCCGCGACCAGCGCGTCGACGTAGCGCGCCGACGTGGTCAGCTGGCGCACGGACTCCGTGAGGATCTGGGCCTTCTCCAGCCCCGTGCTGGCGTGCTCCAGGGCCAGGTCGGTGAGGCCCTCGGCGCGCTCGGGCTGCCCCACCAGGTGCGCCGCCTCCGCCAGCTCGCGGTGCAGGCCCGCGGTGAGCTCGTAGGCCGAGACCCAGCAGTCCTCGGGCAGAAGCGCCACGGCGAGGCTCAGGTAGCGGTCGACCGCGTCGTAGGCGTTCGCGCGCATCGCCTGCCGCCCGGCCTGGCGGTTGAGCCGCGCCAGCTCGATCCGCTCGGCGGGGTCCGTGATGAGGTCGGCGCCGCGGTCGAGCTGGTCCACGATCTCGAACAGGCGCGCGGGGCGGGCCTGCTCGGGCGTGCGCTCCAGCAGCAGCCGGCCGAGGCGCAGGTGGGTCCGCGCCCGCTCCTCCGGCTCGGACAAGCCGTAGGCGGCCTGGTGCACGCGGTCGTGGAAGAAGCGGACCTCGGGGTCCGCCGCCGAGTCGTCGGCGATGAGCGCGTCCAGGGCGGAGCCGGCGACGATGACGCCGCTGCGCAGCGCCGGCAGCAGGCGATCGAAGGCATCCTGCACGCTCTCGTCGTGCAGCTCGCCCAGGGTCGCGATCTGGAAGCTGCTGCCCGCACAGGCCGCCACCTTCAGGGCCTCGCGGGTGGGTTCGGGCAGCCGGTCCAGACGCCCCACCATCAGGTCGAGCACGCTCTCCGTGAAGCCATGCTGCTCGATGGCAGCGGGGTCCCATCGCCAGTGCCCCACCGTGCGGTCGTAGGCGATGAGCCCGGTCTCGGCGAGCACCTTGAGGTACTCCGTCGCGAAGAGCGGGTTGCCCTCGGCGTTGCGGAGCACCAGCGAGGCGAGCGGACCCACGCTCTCCAGGTCGGAGTGGGTCGTGTCCGCGACGAGCTCCGCGACGTCGTCCAGCGTCAGGGGCTGGAGCGCGATCTCGTTGAGGTGCACCCCCTCCTCGACCAGGCGAGCGAGGCTGCGCGTCAGCGGGTGCGTGCTGTCGACCTCGTTGTCGCGGTAGGCCCCGACCACGAGCAGTCCGGCGCGCTCGTCCGCGATCAGCTGCTCCAGCAGGCCGAGGCTGGCGGAGTCGGCCCACTGCAGGTCGTCCACGAACAGCGCCACGGGGTGCTGCGGGCGCGCGAAGACGTGCACGAAGTCCGCGAAGACCCGGTGGAAGCGGTTCCGGCGCTCGGTGGGGCCCAGCTCCATGACGGCGGGCTGCGGGCCGATGAGCAGCTCGACCTGGGGGATCACCGAGATCAGCACCTGGCCATTGGGCCCCAGGGCGGCCTTGAGATCGCGGGCGTAGCGCGCGAGGCGCTCCTCGGGCTCGGCCAGGATCTCGTTCACCAGGGCGCCGAAGGCCTCGACGATGGCGGAGAGCGGCGTGCGGAGGAACTGCTCGAACTTGCCGGCCACAAAGGAGCCGCGCTGCTCGGTGAGCGGGCCGTAGAGCTCGCGCACGACGACGGTCTTGCCCATCCCGGTGCTGCCCGTGACCAGCACGACCTCGGTGCCGGCCCGCCCCTCGGCTTCTTCAATACCTGCCGCGCGCGCGAGGGCGCCGACCAGCGAGGCGATGGCCTCGTCCCGCCCGTAGAGGCGCGAGGGCAGCATGAAGCGCTCCGAGCGGTCCTCGGCTCCGGCTGCGAAGGGGGCGATCGTGCCGGCCTTGGCGAGGGCGTCGCGGCAGCGCTCCAGGTCGCGCAACAGGCCCCAGGTGCTCTGGTAGCGGGCCTCGACCGACTTCTCGAGCAGCTTGAGCACGACCGCGCCCAGGGGCTCGGGCACGCCGGGGAGCGGCGGCGGCCGGCGGGCGATGTGGCAGTGCACCAGCTCCATCGGGTCGTCGCTGTCGAAGGGCAGCTCGCCGCAGAACAGCTCGTA